>JABIUH010000476.1 GCA_018701055.1 Woeseia sp.
ATGAAAGGACCCATGAAGGGCGCGACGATCGGTCATGCCAAGCAACGGATTCGTGACGGGCGCTACATTGGCATTACAGAACCCGGCATCATCGCTGCGGAGTCACCTAACCCAATCGTCAACGCACTGGTCATCATGCCTGACATGGAAAAACGTCTTGAAGCATTTGTCAGAACGGCGCATGGGATCATTGTTTTTCCCGGTGGTGTTGGCACCGCAGAGGAAATCCTTTACGTACTTGGCATTCTTCTGCATCCCGACAATCAAGCATTGCCGTTACCGCTGATCATGACGGGTCCCCCTGAAAGCAAGGAATACTTTCGAAAGATAGATTCGTTCATCGGGGCGACGCTCGGACCAGATGCACGGAGCCGCTATGAAATCATTATTGATGACCCGGAGCAGGTTGCCCAAAAAATGTCTAACGGGTTTGCAAAAGTGAGAGAATTTAGGCGTGATCACGGCGACGCTTACTATTTCAATTGGCGACTAAAGATCGATCACGACTTTCAAATGCCGTTTCAAGCGACGCATGATTCGATGCGTGAGTTGGACCTTCGTGAAGATCTGCCTGCCCATGTCTTGGCCGGAAACTTACGGCGGGTGTTTTCAGGCATCGTTTCGGGGAACGTTCGCGAAGATACAATCGCCGCGATCGAGCAATCCGGACTATTCGACATTAGTGGATCAGTTGAGATCATGCGCTTGCTCGATGACCTGTTGTGTTCGTTTGTTGAGCAAGGTCGAATGAAGCTCGCGCGCGACGAATACAAACCCTGTTATCGGGTAATTGCGTAATTCTTAATTTTTTGGCCGTATTTGGTTAAACCGCCAGTAGATCCGCCGTGCCCAGCCTTTTATTAAGTTAAAAGCGCTCGTAATCAGCTGGTATTTATGCAAAAAGTCACAACTTAGGCTGTGATGTAGTTCCTGTGAATTCGCCCCCTTTCGACATACGATTTTGTCAAAGGATTTACGAGTACGTTCATATGCAGGATAGCACGGACATGGCTTGGGCCCGCGACTACGACGCGCCGGCTGCCGAAGTTGCCATCGAAGACCAAAACGCTGGTCTTGATGCGGTAAACGAATCAGATCCCGATGGATGGCAACAGTATCGACGCTGGATATCGAAAGCGCCGACGCCTCGCGGACGCCGGGCTGGATTAGATCCGTCACTGTATACCTGGAAAGGATATCGCAGTTGGTCGGAACAGGTAAAACGAAACTGGCGAGAAACCTGACCGATAAATTCTTGCTCACGAATTCCGATTGGTGTGTTGTCTTCTTAGCGCTCGGATTCGAAGTAATTTTCTCCACTAAAGCCTCCGTTTCACGGAGGCTTTTTTTGTATTGGTAACTCGCCAACAGTTCGTTCAAAAGGCCGGAATAAAGTCTGACCGGGTTCTCTATTTCAGACATTAGTGAGGGTTCGAATGCCTGTCTACCGCAAGCTGTGATCTGTCTCACGGTGACGTTAAATCGAGCTGACTATAGTCATGTTCAAGGACACTAAAAGCGAACATGGAAGTATGTCAAACGACTTTTTGGAAAATGAATCTCCAACGGCAACGTTGAGGACAGACGCGACTCGACAGCGCTGGGATATGTTTCACCGAGCGATTGCGCACGCGAAACAGTCCAACACAGCGGCGTTGCAAGAAGCTGAGGCGCCGGCTGGAAAACCAAAGCGATCGGGTCCAGTCCTCTCGATTGTACGCTGAGCTGATGGCCCTGATCTTATGGAAATAATTGTACAAACTCTGGATGACCTCGACGATCTGGCCTATGCGTTTGCCTTGAAATGGGAGCGTATCCGCCGTGCGTGCCGTTTGACCGTTTTCATGGCCGCTGCCATGTTGTTACAAACCATCGCGATAATCTTGGCGTTCTACCATCCCCCGATTGCGTTCGCCACCCTCGCCTTGTTGCTGGTCGGCCTCTTGTATCGCGGGGCGACCACGAGCGAATCTGAATATCTTCCGTTCGCCTGATCGGAAAAGCTTGAAAAATCTGTCTTAACCCCTATCGTGTGTGACCGCGCGGTGCATCATCTGGTGCAGCGACAACGTCATATGCCAGGGAGTAAAGATACGTGAGTGAACCGGCCGGTCGCGAGACCATGGGCTTCCAGACGGAGGTCCGTCAACTGCTTCAGTTGATGATCCATTCTCTGTATAGCAACAAAGAGATATTTCTACGCGAGTTAATTTCCAACGCTTCTGATGCGGCAGATAAGCTGCGCTTTGAGGCATTGGAGGCGCCGGATTTGCAAAAAGACGATCCCGAGCTTCGCATCCGCATTAGCAGTGATAAAGAAGCGGGCACATTGTCTATTTCGGACAATGGAATCGGCATGTCCCGAGAAGAGTTGATCGATAATCTTGGCACGATCGCACGCTCCGGTACTGCGGAATTTCTGCAACAGATGACGGGCGATGACAAGAAGGACGCCCAGCTCATTGGGCAATTCGGTGTCGGATTTTATTCAGCCTTTATTGTTGCCGATCGCGTAGAGGTGATTTCTCGAAAGGCAGGCCTCGATTCGACTGACGCCGTGCGCTGGGAGTCAGAAGGTCAGGGCGAATTCACCATCGAAAATGCCGATAGTGCCGCGCGCGGCACAACCGTTACCCTGCATCTGAAAGATGATGAACAAGAATTTTTGGATTCGTTTCGGCTCGAAGCATTGATTCGAAAGTACTCGGATCACATTGCCTTTCCGGTTTTACTGGAAAAAGAGACGGAGGAGGGTGGCACGGAAGAGAGTGCGGTGAATTCTGCGACTGCTTTGTGGACGCGCTCGAGAACCGATGTTAGTGACGATGAGTACAAAGAGTTCTACAAGCATCTGGCCCATGACTTCACGGACCCTTTGGCCTGGAGTCACAATCGTGTCGAGGGAAAGCGTGAGTACACGAGCCTCCTGTTCATACCATCCGCAGCCCCCTACGACCTATGGAATCGTGAGGCGCCTAAAGGGCTCAAATTGTACGTGCAAAGAGTTTTCATCATGGATGATGCGGAGCAGTTCTTGCCGCTCTATTTGCGCTTCGTCAAGGGAGTCGTTGATTCCACAGATCTGCCGTTAAACGTTTCCCGGGAATTGCTGCAACAGAACCCTGATCTCGATGCGATGCGCAGTGCGCTGACCCGTCGCGTCGTTGACATGTTGGGCAAGCTGGCCAAGTCTGATACTGACGAGTACGCGAGTTTTTGGCGCGAGTTTGGCGCGACGATTAAAGAGGGCGTCATCGAGGATCAGCAGAACAATGAAAAACTCATGCAGTTATTGCGTTTTTCGACCACCAAATCGGAATCTGAGGCACAAGATCAATCGTTGGCGGATTATCTGTCTCGCGCCGCCGACGGCCAGGACAAAATCTACTATCTCGTCGGTGACAACTACGAAAATGTGAAATCCAGCCCACACCTTGAACAATTGCGCGAAAAGGGTCTGGAGGTGTTGTTGTTGCACGACCGTATCGACCCATGGGTTGTTGATCACCTACGGGAGTTTGAAGGCAAGGAGTTCCAGGATGTTGGTCGCGGCCAGCTCTCATTACCGGAAGGCGAGGGTGAAATCACTCAGGACGCCATCAACGATGAGCACGGGCCACTGCTGGAAAAGATTCGCAAATCGCTCAACGATAAAGTTGAGACCGTCAATGTTAGTCAGCGATTGGTTGATTCGCCGGCCTGTGTGGTGACGTCAGATAAGGACCTTGGGCCACAACTTCGACGCATGCTAGAGGCTTCAGGCCAGGAACTTCCGGAGACGAAGCCGGTGCTGGAGATCAACATTGACCATCCTCTGGTGACCCGTCTGTCCGCTGAGACAGATGACGCTCGATTCGGAGAGCTGTCGCACATCGTGCTGGATCACGCCTTATTGGCTGAGGGCGCGCAACTCGACAATCCTGCCGAATACGTGCGCCGGATGAATCAATATCTGCTTGATGTTGAGGCTGGCGCTGCGACGGAATGAATGCGCAACGCAGTTGTGAACTAATTGACGAATGCTTGCTTAAGAAATTGAGGACTCCACTATGAGTGCGAATAAGGATGATCTGAAGGCGCGTTTGAGTGATGAGCAATATTCGGTCACTCAGAATGGAGGCACTGAGCGACCGTTCACGGGCCAGTATGTCGACAACAAAGACAACGGTACCTATGCCTGTGTGTGTTGCGGTAACGAGTTGTTCAGCTCGGAGCACAAATTTGATTCGGGATCTGGGTGGCCGAGTTTTTGGTTGCCATTGGCTGGAGACAATGTGCGAACAATTCGCGATACCAGTCACGGTATGATTCGTAGTGAAGTGGTGTGCAACAATTGTGAGGCCCATCTCGGGCACATTTTCGAAGATGGTCCACAACCGACCGGTCTTCGCTATTGCATCAATTCCGCGTCACTTGATTTCGAGAAATCGGACGGCTAACTGGCTTTTACAAATAAACGGATTAATCTCATGAGAGCAAACATTACGATCGGCATTTTGGCAGCGATAAGCTTTATTTCAGCTTGCGGCAACAACGAAGAACCACCAACAGTTCAGGAAACTCCCGAAAACCTGGTCGATATCGCAAGTGCTGATATCGCAATCACCGGTATTGAGTCCGTTGAGATCGTTCCAGGCTTGTCACAGCGGACTCTATTGCAGGGCGATGGCGCAGTTGCAGAAGTTGGCCACACGGCAGTGGTGCACTATACGGGTTGGTTGTATGACCCGGAAGCTGATAAATTTCGCGGCTCCAAATTTGATAGTTCGGTTGATCGTGGCGCCCATTTTGAATTCCCATTAGGTGCTCGGCGAGTCATTCGAGGCTGGGATGAAGGCGTTGTGGGTATGCACGTCGGTGAGGTGCGCGAACTGACGATTGCGCCGGAAATGGGCTATGGCGAACGGGGTGCTGGGGGCGCTATTCCGCCGAATGCGACGTTGGTGTTTGTCGTTGAGCTGGCCGACCTAAAGGGACTGGATACAGACGCACCCTAGCCGCCTGTTAATTGTTCGGGGATTCAATTTGAATTTCAATGCGTCGATTAATTTTATGGGCGCGGTAGGAATCTGCAGGATCGAGAGGTTCTGAATAACCCGCGCCATGAACTGAGATTCGATTGGCGCGTATGCCATGGCCAACCAGGTACGCAGACACTGACTCAGCGCGAGCCAGGCTGACGATTGCATTGCTGGCCGGTTCGCCGGTGCTGTCGGTATGACCAATGATCCGAATCGATGTAAGCGAACAATCGGTCAGCAATTGAATCAATTTGTCTAAGGCTGAAAATGTGCTGGATCGCAGCGTAACGCCCGATCTTAAGAACTCAATCTTGGAGTTTTGCGTCGCATTGACGAGAATGCGCTCGCAAAGGTGAGGTTGCGCAATGGGTAGTCCAACAGCTGAAACGTTTTGGCTTAGCCGCATGCCTGGCAGGAGATTTTTTTCGACCTGCGCGATGCTTTGCCGCCATTCGTTTTGGTTGCCAGTTATGCCGCTGATCGAGATAGAGGTTGACGTGATCTCGGTAATTGAAGCGTAAGTAGGCGCAATCGCTCGCAAGGTTACTTCGCTAATCAATGCCCAGCCAGCCGGTAGTGTCGGTTTCTCCACCAGATCGAAAGTCTTTGTTTTTTCCGGAAACAATTCCAACGTTTGTTGCCGCAAAATAGAACCATGGGCTGCGGAACTGACGTCGCCGCGAATAGAGACGTTTGACTTGCCAATTTCGAATATTAAATAGGAATTAGTGATCGTCGACTGTGCGTTCGCACTGTAAACGAACAGCAAGACTTGACCAATAAAGGCACCAAGTAAAACGCCAGATAATTTACGACGGGTCGACACGATTAAAATTCAGTCCGTTTTTAGCCGCGGATCGAAGCTTAATGTTTGCCGTTGTTCTTTCGATACTGCAAATCTCGCGCCTGGCCAATCCAGTCTTCACGGTAAATTCGACTACGGAAGCCGCGGAGTTGTTGAGCAACTCGGTCAATATCATATTCGCTCATTTCTGCAATTTGGTGAAAGCGAACAATGCCGAGACGATGGAGGATCTTCTCAATTGATGGGCCAATGCCTTTGATCATTTGCAGATCGTCGTTATTGTCGGCCGCGAGCGAGTCAGCGTCTGCGGCGGCATCATTCTCTGCATTAGTGTCGGCTGTGATGCTGTCTTCGTCGAAAACAGCCGCGAATGAGTTGTCAGCCAATGACACACTTTCATCAGCTGAGGCAGCGGAATCCTTTTGGAAGATATCATGAAGCGATGATTCACCGTCGATCTGATCCTGTAAATCGGACGCGTCGGAAAGACCGGTCATGGCGATTGACTCATTTGATGCATTACCACCATCCGGCAGCGAATCGGCGTCTAGCGGTTCGATTCTAGTGTGGTCGGATTTTACAATCTCTTCTAAATCCTGCAGTCGAAATCGCGCTTTATTGAGTTCATCTTCCAGCGCTTTTGCTTCTGCATCGCGCTTACGAAATCGATCGACCAGTGGCGGCACGCGGTTTTGCCAACTGGTTAATTCTCTGCTTAGATGAAAAATCTTGTCATCTTTTTCTTTCACTGCGGCCGACTGGCCGTCTGATAATTTAACCTGCAGCTTCTCCCGTTGCGCGACTGAGACGTCGAGTTTTCCGCGTACTTCTTTCATTTGCCGTTGCAAGTCGTCGCGGCGGGCAAATGCTTCCTTCAGTGAATCAGAGAGTTCTCTAGCGCGATTGCTGTAGTCCTTTTGGGATGCCTGATACTGACTAATTTGCTCTATCAGACTTTTGTTTTGTTCGGCCAGCCGATTGTGTTCCGATTGTTGCGACTCCATCTGATTTTGCCAGCTTGCGCTTACAGCAATCTTTTCTTTTACACACCGATTTGCACGCATCATCCAGCCGACCACAGCACCGATGATCAACATCAGTGCCAGCAGGCCAAAATGTGTGGCAGTTAATTCAGGCATCGCTCTTTTCCTTGGCCCAATCCACCTACAATATCAAAATTTGCTGCACATACGGTCGCTGCTCAAAACTGGTCAGCGCGTTAGGACGCTAAACGAATCGAATCGAATCCAGTTCTTGCAAAACCTGACCGATTTGATCGACTGCCCAGTCGATTTGTTCTTTAGTAATAATCAGGGGTGGTGCAAGCCGCACGACAGTTTCATGCGTCTCTTTGCTCAACAGGCCTCTCGTCATGAGTCGTTCGCAAATTTCGCGAGCGCTACCGAGTGCCGGATCAATTTCAATGCCGATAAACAGGCCGCTGCCGCGAATCGTGCTAATCATGGCGCTGTCCAGCTTTTTGAGTTCACCCATCATGTAATTGCCCATTTCCATGCTTCGTTCCGCTAGGTTTTCATCTACCAGAATATTGAGCGCTTCAAGGCCGATCGCGGCGGCGAGCGGATTGCCGCCGAACGTACTGCCATGAGTGCCGGGTACGAATACATCCATCACTTCTTTTTTGGCGAGAAACATCGATACCGGCATGATGCCGCCACCGAGGGCTTTGCCGAGAATCAATCCATCGGGAACGACATCTTCATGATTGCATGCCAGCATTTTGCCTGTTCGGCCCAGACCGCATTGAATTTCATCCGCAATGAGTAGCACGTTGTGCTCGCGACACAGCGTTTCGCACGCTTTCAAATAGCCCGCAGGCGGAATGACGATGCCGCCCTCTCCCTGAATGGGTTCAATCAGGAACGCAGCCGTGTTTGGTGTGATCAACGCCTTGAGCGAATCGATGTCGCCGTATTGGGCAATCTTAAAACCGGGTGTTAGCGGGCCGAAATTCTTTTGATATTCGGCTTCGTCGGAAAACGAGATGATAGTAGTCGTCCGCCCATGGAAATTGCCGCTGCAAACAATGATCTCCGCCTGGTTCTCGGCAATTCCTTTGATCTCGTAGCCCCATCGTCGTGCGGCTTTTACCGCCGTTTCAACTGCTTCGGCACCCGTATTCATCGGCAAGGCAGCATCTTGCCCTGTTAGCTCGCAGGCGCGTTCTAAAAAGGGGCCGAGTTTGTCCGTGTAGAAGGCGCGCGAAACGATACACAACTTTTCCGCTTGCGCTTTCAACGCGGCGACCAGACGTGGATTGGCATGGCCATGGCTAACAGCGGAATATGCGCTCATCATGTCGAGATACTTATTGCCTTCCTCGTCCCAGACGTAGACGCCTTCGCCGCGTGACAGCACGACGGGCAGAGGATGATAGTTTTGCGCGCAATAGCGATTTTCGAGGTCTGATCCGGATGACATAGAATTCACTTCTTAATAAAGTAGGCCCAATACAGATGTGATTGGGCATTCATAAGGCCGTAATTTTACAGTAATAACAGGTAGACAGGCTAGACACTTCCAATGCGAAAACTCCCGAAAAAGCGCGAATTTCTAATTGATGGCCCTGCTGGGGATCTCGAGGCCATGCTGGAAAGTCCGCCGGCGGCGGATTTGACCGGTTGCGTCGTCGTATGCCACCCGCACCCGGTGCACGGTGGAACCATGCAAAATAAAGTTGTACACACGTTGGCGCGGGGATTCCTGGGTCAGAATTTTGCGGCTTTGCGGTTCAATTTCCGTGGCGTAGGGAAGAGTGCCGGTACCTTCGATAACGGTGACGGCGAACTTGACGACGTGTTAGCAGCCATCGATTGGTTGCGAACCGAGTTTCCGGAAAAACCCTTATGGATAGCAGGTTTTTCTTTTGGCGCCGCAATGGCCGTGCGCGCAGCTGTATCACCTGGCGCTGAAGGGCTCATAAGCGTTGCGCCTGCGGTTTCACGATTCGCGAATAACCTGGATCTGCAGCCTGAGTGCCCATGGCTGATCGTTCAGGGTGATCAGGACGAATTGGTTGATATTGAGGAGACCATCGCGTGGGTCAATGAGCTGAATCCAGGCCCAGTACTCGAATGTTTTCCGGAGACGGAACATTTTTTTCACGGGAAGCTCGTGTTATTGAGAAATGCTGTTGAAGCATTCATAGAGAAGCACGTCTCGAGCTAGCGATGGATTGTCGCGCGTTGCTCGCGGTGACACCGAACTTTGCAGCCAATGGGTGAGGACTGGCGCCTTTTTCGACTGTGAGTCCTTGCCATCGGTCGATGCCGACGAAGCGATCATTTGGGTAGGCTTGATATGGATTGCTTCGCTGCGCTCGCAAAGACGCTGTGTGAGTTTTGACGCCTTTCCCGATTTTGTGTCTTCGTGATGCGTGCAGCGACGCGGCGATCCAGGTCTGATTGGGTGACCGGCAACATCTGGTCGCAGGCTCTTTGAGCAAGCCCGTCCAAATTTGCGCCTAATTCGCCCGCGAAGACGAAATCAGCGAGCTGATTATCGCGAATTGATCTTTAGTAATGACCCCAAAAAAGGTCCCAGCCCTCAGGCATAGATAGTCATCGCGGGCGCGACCGGTGAGGGATGACCTTTATGGCGGAAATAAAACAGCTCAATCCTCCTGCAATGCGCAAATTGGCGCGAGAGCCAGCTGAAGGCTGATCTTTAGTATCTACCACAAAAAA
>JABIUH010000250.1 GCA_018701055.1 Woeseia sp.
CAGCGTCCATTGCGTCTTCCATTGCACCTTCAGCAGACGCCATGGCGTCGTTCGCCATTTCACTGCCAGCGTCCATGGCATCATTTATTGCCCCTTCGGCAGACTCCATCGCGCCGCTTACTGCGTCCGCCGCACCATCCATTGCGTCGTCTGCGACTTTACCCATTTCTCGCGCGGCACTGTCGACCGCGCCAGCGGCATCTTCCATGCCTTGGCTAACTTCTTCCTGGCTGCAGCCGAAGGCCATCAATCCAAGCAACATGATCGCCATTATTCTTGTAATACTTCGCATTAGTTCTCCCATCCGTTAAATCGAAAATGACCGGACAATTGCATTGCCCGGTATTGAATCCCGCTTTGAGACAAGCCTTAGATGGGCCTGCCCGATTCGCGCCGATTCTACTCCAGGCTTCTAATCGCCATGCGAGTTTTCACTTGCATGTCAGCAATTGCACGGTGGTGCGCGCAGTGCGAAGCAGAGTGGCTGTTTTGCGCGAGAATGCGAGTTCGCTGGATTAACGCTTGCCCGGCGCTATTGAATCGGCGAGGCGAACAACGAACTCGTGAATGTCCCGGAAGCTATTGTATAGCGGTGCGGGTGCAATACGAATGACATTGGGTTCACGCCAATCGCCAATAACGTTTCTCTTCTCCAATGCTTCAAACACACTTCTGGCGTGCAAATTCTGGTCGGATACGACCAACGAGAGTTGACAACCGGATGCAGCCGCTGGAGTTATGGATTTAATTCGGCCTGCGAAGTGAGTTTCAAGCAAAGCAGTCAGAAACTCGATCTGCTTGCGGGACTTGCAGGTTAACGCTGCCATACCGATTTCGCTAAATAGTTCGAGTGACGCGACCACAGGTGCGAGCGACAGAATGGGTGGGTTGCTGAGTTGCCACCGTTCTGCACCGTGAGCGGCGACGAATTGGTTGGCCATTTTGAAGCGACTCGCCTCCTCATGGCCCCACCATCCCATCAAATGATCTGCCGCCTCATCGTTGCAGTGCTTCTCGTGGACAAACGCGCCAGCAATCGCACCAGGTCCGCTGTTTAGGTATTTATAAGTACACCAAGCGGCGAAATCAGGTGCCCAATCATGCAGCGACAACTCGACGTTGCCGATCGCATGCGCGAGATCCAGTCCAATTTTCGCACCTGCATCGCGTGCAGTTTGGCACAGCGCCTGCATATCTAATACTTGCCCGGTGTAGTACTGGACACCTGGAAGTAACATCAATGCGATCTCGCCTCTGTGTTCATCAACTAGTGCCCGCAGGTCTTCAAGGTGTAGTAATTCATCTTCGCGCGGCGACCACTCGAGCAAACACGCGTCGGGATCTAGGCCATGCAACCGTATCTGAGATTGAACGGCAAAATAGTCGGACGGAAACGCGGTGGACTCAATGATTATTTTGCGGCGCGAATCGATGGGTCGATAGAAGCTCGCCATCAGTACGTGCAGATTGACCGTTAAGGTATTCATGGCGACGACTTCGTCATGATTTGCCCCGGTCAGGGCGGCAAAACCATCGATCGCTTCGCGACTATAAGATAGCCACGGGTGTGCACCTCTGAAATGTCCCTCTACACCGTATTTCGCCCAGTCATCCAGTGACTCTCGAACGCGTTCAGCCGCCTTTTTGGGTTGTAACCCCAAGGAGTTGCCGCACAGGTAAATGCAACTTCGACCGTCTTTCTCCCCGGGAAAATTAAACTCGTTCCGGTATTGTCGCAACACATCTTCTGCGTCGAGTATCTGAGCTTGTTCGAGCGATGTTGCGAAGATGTTCATAAAAATGCGCGTCTTTTTAAATTCAGCCACTCCAACGCGGAATTGGCCAAAAGATCCGCCGTGGTTTTCTCATCGAGCTGCATTTCCTCAATCATTTTTCCAGGGTGATGCTCTCCAAGCGGAAAAGGGTAGTCGCTGCCCAATGCAATTCGGTGAGCACCAAACAGATCAATCATGTACTGAAACATTGCCGGTTCGTGTACCAGTGAGTCAACAAAAAAGCGGCCGATATAGTCGCGTGGGTTGCGGTCATTCGCGGTAGCAACGATGTCCGGTCGCACATTGAAGCCGTGCTCAAGCCGACCAATTATTCCCGGAAACGCACCGCCGCCGTGGGCAAATGCAACGCGCAGCTTTGGTAGCTTTTCAAACACGCCGCCAAATATCATGCTGCAAATTGAAAGAGCGGTTTCTGCCGGCATGCCGACCAGCCACGGCATCCAATAAAGTCCCATGCGTTCTTTGCCCAGCATTTGCCAGGGGTGCACAAATACTGCCGCGCCTAAGTCGGATGCTGCTTCAAGAACCGGAAAGATGCGAGGATCATCCAGATTCCAACCGTTTACATGCGATCCAATTTGTATGCCGGCAAGACCGATGTCCTGCATGCATCTTTCCAGTTCCCGAATGGACAAATCGGCATCTTGCATGGGTAGCGTTCCGAGGCCAATGAAGCGCTTCGGGTACTCATTGACCAGTCCCGCTATGTGATCATTTAGGATGCGTGCTAAGTCCGAAGTATCGGTAGCTTTCGCCCAATAATTGAACATGACCGGAACAGTGGATAGTACTTGCACGTTTACATCGCAGCGGTCACTGTCGGCAAGTCTTACCTTAGGATCCCAGCAATCTGCTTCGATTTCTCTAAACAGTTTTCCGTCAAGCATCATTCTCGCGCAACCTGGCCCATGGTGCTCGAGTTGTATAAAGCCGCCGTACCCATAGCGTTCTTTAAGATCCGGCCAATTCTCAGGCAAAATATGCGTGTGAATGTCGATTTTGAGCCGTGGTTCGGTGGGCACCGGGTCGGTGGGTGATGAGTTAGTGGGTAATGAGTCCATTCGCATTCGTTGTCAGAGCACTATGGCGCGCTAGGGCTTCGGCATTTCGGTTTTGCATTGAGTGCACGTGCGATTGTCAGCGGAACCGTAAAACCGCTCAAAAATCGGCGGCAACTGCCCGACGATGTCATCTACGTACAAGTATTCTTCATAAAGTAGATTGTCGCAGTTTTCGCAATACCACATGAAGCCATCTAACTCGTTGTCGAGACGTTTACGTTCAACAACTAGGCCAACAGTATCGGTAAATCGTTGTGGTGAGTGTGGCACTTTCGGCGGTAGCAATAGAATTTCACCTTCGCCTATAGTGATGTTGACGCGTTTACCATCCTGCATTGTCTTCAGAAGCATTTCGCCTTCAAGCTGATAAAAGAATTCCGGCCCTTCATCGTAGTGGAAATCGGTTCTGGAATTAGGGCCACCGACGATCATCACAATGAAGTCGTTTTCCTCAAACACTTGCTGGTTGCAAACGGGTGGCTTAAGCAAGTGCCGATGATCATCGATCCATTGCTTAAAATTGAAAGCAGTTAGTGATTGCATAGTGAGTTACGCGGTACCGATAATCGCCGCGATGCATTTCAGCTCGATGGCGATCGGAGTAGGGAGTTTATTGACTTCTACGGTCGTGCGGGTCGGGCCGTCGGGCGAGAAATATGTGGCATAGATTTCGTTATACTTTTTGAAATCGCTGTCAATATCGGTCAGATAAACAGTGACATCGACCAGATCGTTCCAGGTCGCGCCCGCGCTTTCTAAGACTGTGCGGACGTTCGCGAAAACTGCGTGACATTGCGCTTCGATGTCGTGAGAGACGACATGGCCACTATCATCCAATTTAACGCCAGGAATAGGACCTCCATCGGCAGGTCGCGGACCTATGCCAGAAAGAAACAGCAGGTTGCCGCATCGACGTGCGTGTGGATAGGCGCCAACAGGCGGGGGTGCCGCATCTGTTTTAATTGATGTCGAGTTTTTCATCGGCGCAATAGTAACGTGTTCATGCTTCACACTGGACATCAGTGACAGTAGATTTCTTGTCGATACGGACGGCAGTCAACTGTCTGCCCCAGACGCAACCGGTGTCGACCGACACTAATTCCTCATTGACTATAAGACCTAGTGCGCTCCAGTGGCCGAAGACTATGCGCGTACCGCGCCATTTTGCATTCTCGGCGTTGAACCATGGGGATAATAATGACGGGGCGTTCTCGGGCGGGCCAGAATGAGAAAAATCAATGCGGCCCTTAGAATCGATCATTCGCATACGGGTCAGGGCATTAACAATGAAGCGGAGTCGATCGCCCCCCCTCAAATGTTTTGACCAGCGATCAGGTTGGTTGCCGTACATCGTGGCAAGAAAATCGACATAATTGTCGGATTGCAGAACTGTTTCTACTTCTTTTGCTCGAGCGAGTGTCTTCTTGACGGACCATGTTGCGGGAACGCCGGCATGAACCATCAATGTATCCAATTTCTTGCTGTAGTGAGCGAGCGGTCGTTTGCGCAGCCAGTTAATGAGTTCGTCGCAATCGCCCTGGCCTAAAATTTTCCATAGAGAATCGAAATTTTTCGCGGAGACGCCAACGTCATTCGCGATTGCTAGCAAATGCAGGTCATGATTGCCGAGAACCACGATGGCCGATTTTCCGAGGCTTTTAACGAAACGCAGGGTGCGACGGGATTTTGGGCCGCGATTAACCAAATCACCGCTTAGCCATAGACGATCGCGCGCCGGGTCAAACGAGATTCGATCCAAAAGCTTGCGGAATGGGTCGTAGCAACCCTGGATATCGCCGATCGCATATTGAGCCACTGTTCAGGTATGCCGCTTAGTGCAACATTCCAGGTACGGCAAGGGTAAACGCCGGAATTTGCGCATCAAAGCCGATGCCATCATCAGCCTGCATTCGATAGCTGCCTTGCATCGCGCCAACCGGTGTTTCGAGGACAGCACCGCTAGAATAGCGATAGATCTCACCTGGGCCTAGTTTAGGCTGCTCACCGACGACACCGTCGCCGGAGACCTTTTGCACCTTGCCATTGGCATTAGTGATCACCCAGTGTCGGCTTAAGAGCTGCGCCGGCACGTCACTGATATTTTCAATAGTGATCGTATAGGCAAACACATAGCGATCTATGTCCGGCTCAGATTGGTGGTCGACATATTGCGTCGCCACCTGGATTCTTATTTCGTATTTTTTGTCAACCATGTACCGATCCGTCAGGAGACATCTCTTTGGCTATTTTGTTGGGTTCTTGTGACGCTATTCTACATCAGTTGTCGATCATCTGAACATCGGAAAGGTGATTAGCGAGCTTCACCCAATCTGCGATGGAAACCTGTTCAGGTCGGTCACTGGCGGCAATCCCAACTGCTTCGAGGTCGTCGGTATGGGCTTTGCCTTGCAGGGCATTGCGTAATGTTTTTCGACGCTGCGAAAATGCCGCCCGTACAATGTCGGCGAGTAGCTTTGCGTCTTTGATAGCGTGGCCCGGGCCTGGAATTGGACGCATACGAATAACGGCTGACGTTACCTTAGGTGGCGGTGAGAACGCTTCTGGTGGAACAACGAACAGTGGCACAACTTCCATTTGGCAGCCCAACATAATGGTCAATCGACCATAACTCTTATTGCCGGGTGCTGCGCACAATCGATCGACCACTTCCTTCTGCAACATGAAATGCGCATCTACGGTATCTTTTCGATATGTCAGCAAATGAAATAACAAGGGTGTCGAGATGTTATAGGGCAGATTGCCGACGACTCGCAGATTTTTGCCTATTGAGGAGAAATCAAATTTTAAGGCGTCGGCTTCGTGGATGGTGACTGTCTCCTGTTGCGCAAAACGTTTCGACAGCAACGCCACGAGATCACGATCAAATTCAACCGCATGTAAATTCGCGCCGCTAGCAGCAAGCGGGTCTGTTATCGCCGCCTGACCCGGCCCGATTTCCACTATGGTGTCGCCAACTTTAGGCTGAATGGCGGCCACTATTTGTTCGATAACTTCCGTTGAGCTTAGAAAGTGTTGTCCAAATCTCTTCCGCGCTCCCATAGTCATGCAGACGCCAGAGCGGCGGCTAACCGAACCGAAGCGAGCATGCTGCCGCTGTCTGCGATTCCTTTTCCAGCAATATCCAGAGCGGTTCCGTGATCAACGGAAGTGCGAATTATGGGGAGTCCGAGGGTCACGTTAATGGCACTGCCGAAGCCTGCGAATTTGACCACAGGCAGGCCTTGATCATGGAACATGGCGAGTACGGCATCAGCGTGTCCTGCCGCTGGAGTGAATGCGGTATCCGCTGGGAGGGGGCCACGAACATTCATACCGGCTAGCGAACATTGTTCAACAGCTGGCGCGATGATCGCGGCGTCTTCCCAGCCGAGGTGCCCACCTTCACCTGCATGTGGATTCAATCCGCACACAACAATTGCGGGGTCGTCAATCTGAAATTTATGCTGAAGGTCGGTATGCAGAACTTGCAACACCTCGACTATAATTTCTGTGGTGAGATAGTCCGCAACTTCACGCAATGGCAGGTGCGTGCTAGCGAGCGCAACGCGCAATTCTCCTGCGACTAAAAGCATTACCGGCTTCGGTGTATGGGTGAGTTCCGCCAAAAATTCCGTATGGCCTGTAAATGGAATGCCCGCGTCAATTATGATGCTTTTCTGCAGCGGTGCCGTAACCAGTGCTGAAAACTCGCCCTCGCGGCACCCGTCTACGGCGCGCCTCAGTCCATTCAGAAGAGAAGTCGCGTTCGCAACATCAAGTTGGCCGCATTGCGATTTGTTTTTCAACGGCTGGGCAAGGACGCGTAATCCATGCGTCGTTAATTTTTCGCCCGCTCGGTATTCTTGAATGTTGATCGACCTGCCGAGTGTCTTTGCTCGGTCCTCGAGCATGTCGACGTCCGCAATAACGACCAGGCGGTTGGCCCAATCGGTATCCGCAAGTGCAAGGCACAGTTCCGGACCAATTCCGGCAGGTTCACCAGCCGTTACTACAATTGGAGCGATAGATGTGTCGGCAGACACGGTTCAGATTCGGTTTTCGACGAACGCCTCGTCACGTATCCGGCGCATCCACAATTCGGTTTCATTGTTGACCTTGCCATTGCGCACGCGCTGTCCGCAGTCTTCTCTTTTTACATCTTCGGTGTTGTCGTAGACACGACGTTCCATGACTTCCAATACATGCCAACCGAACCGACTGCGAAAGGGCTCGGAAATGACGCCAATCTCAATGTTGTTCGCAACCTCTTCAAACTCAGGAACAAACGTTCCCGGGCTTGTCCAACCCATTTCGCCACCCGCATTTGCAGATCCTGGATCGTCAGACGTCAATTTGGCGACTTCGCCAAAGTCTTCGCCGTCACCAATGCGCGTAACCGCGTCTTCGAGTTTCTGCCGTGCTGTTTCTTCATCGATGATTTGGTCGGGCGTCACCAATATGTGTCGCACCAATGTCTGCTCGATTTCGCTTTGTTGGGTCGTACCTCTAATTTCATTTATCTTAACTAGATGGTAGCCGCTAACAGCGCGAATCGGTTTAGAGATTTCGCCGGACTGCATGTCGCCGACAGTATCGAAAAACAGAGTTGGGAGTTGATTTCCTGGTCGCCATCCCATGCTGCCGCCTTCGAGCGCGGTATCACCGTCGGAATGACGGATGGCTAACTCACCGAAATCTGCGCCGCTTTGTAACGCGTCGTAAACTCCATTGGCCTCGTTTTCTGCTTCCAGATATTGTTCTGCTGTTGCCGAACCGGGAACAGAGATAAAAATATGGGACAAATTGAAGCTGGAATCGACGACCACGTTGTCATCTAAATCGATCAGACATTGTTCAATTTCGCGCGGCGATACAGAGATTCGACCAACGACGTCAATACGTCGCAGCTGTTCAAGAATCATCTGCTTGCGCATG
>JABIUH010000356.1 GCA_018701055.1 Woeseia sp.
ACGATGTAAAGGATCTTACTTTTAGGCACTTTCATACCGCGCTCCACCATTGGCAAGACGGGCTTTACTTCCAGATTCAAGCCAAACGCATCGGCGATATCGAATGCCTTTTGTAACGCAATATATGAATATGGGCTGCGAAAAGAGTGAAACACTTCCAGTGGCGGCAAAGATTCCGCTTTGGTTGGTACCGTGGCTGGCAGATGCATCTGCATCGCCTGATCCAAAGATGCGAGTTCCGACAAAGGCACCTCGAACCGATTTTGGCTCTGCGCGTCCAGGCGATCCAATAAAAGGCGGAGTCGATCGACGCCCCAATACCATTCGCCCTGATAGTGCATCGTGGCGCAATGGTAGTGGCCCATTTTTCGCAGCAGCAATTGATTGCGGCCAACGATAACGTTGGTCTCCGCAGACTCACCGTAGGTCCGTCCCATCACACGCGTCACAGCTTCAGCATCGCCACGCCAATAATGCGTTAGCGCTGTGATCAGCGTTTCTGCGAAGTCATCTTCATCTTGCTCTGCCGCCAAAAACTCCAGCAGCGGACGACGAAATTCCACAGCCGGTGTGCTGCCCTTATCCAGAAATGGAATGCCAAATTCGCGCGCGAGTAAGTTGCAATCGATCAATGCGTACTCGGCGAGCTGGGCAGGTTCCGGCATGAAGTCGCCACGTAACCCCTGGCACAAATAAAATTTGAATTCGACTTTTGGATAGGTCTTCAGGACATGAGTTAGGTAATGACCGAGTAAGTAGGAATACGGATCATCGAGTTGCAGAAACACCGAAACGATACGTTTTCGAAAACACAGTATTCGAATGGCTTCTGCAAAAACTCGTTTCGCAGCAACTGCTCGCCGATCGAGCAAATAAGTTAGATACAGTGAACGAAGTACAGTCTTCATCTATTCGTTGTCCCAGGCGGCGGTCGGCTTCCAGAGAAACTCGTCGAGATCAGGCTCCCATCGATACTTTTTCATGTCGATACGTCCGTTCAATATCGCAACATCCTCATTGATCAGGCGCTTGCTCTGCTCATTGAAAGCATCACTACCAATCTTGAAAGCGATGGTGCCGGACGCTTGTATCACGCGATACCAAGGGACCGTGCTGCCGCTCGGCAAATGTCGCAACGCGTAGCCAACCTGGCGCGCGCCGCGCGGTATTCCTGCAATGTCGGCGATTTGTCCGTAGCTCGCCACTGAGCCCGCTGGTATATCACAAATAGTCGCCCAGATTTTTTCATTGCGTTTCAGAGTGTCGAGCTTCATTAATGGTCATACTACCGAAATTAATGTAAGTATCATGTAGATACGAATTTGGCAGTTTGGAACGTCAGTCACTATTGCGCGTACATATCACCAAATCTAATTTGTTGCCTGCTTCTCGAAGCGCACGTCTTGGGTACGGCCATTGGAAACTTTTATCCCGATCACGGCGCCTTTATCGTCACGGTAAAATGCAGCCTCAGCGACAGGAAATTCGGCGTTGAATGTGTCCACATAACTGGGTGATAACGTGAGTTCACCAAAGCGTGCATGGTGTAAGCGCAGGCCGCCTTCGCTGTCCAAAATTTCGTAGGTAGTCTCAAGTTCATTACTAAAATAACGACCAACGAAATCTGCGAGCTCTGCAGGCGCAGGAAGCCACTCTTCGACTCGACTCGCCTCGTATGTTTCTGGACCACGCAGCGTTATCGAAATCGCCGCTCCGCTTTCGTCCAAGTTAATCACCAGCGACGTGTCTGTCGATAAGCGCAACTCAGTATCTGATATTGGTGAGATTGGCTGCGCATCATCGTCGCCTATTTTTACGAGGAACTGATTTCCGTCACGCGTGAGATCGATAATCGTGCCCCGGTATTCAACGAACTCGTATTTACCAAGGTGCGGGTCGAGTTTTTCTACGTCAACGTCGACGGACGCAACGGTCGGACCAACATTCACCTTCTCCTCTAGCGGATCCATGAATTCTGAGAAAAATGCCTCAGCCGTTTTGCGGGCGATCGAACCATCGAACGAACCATTGTTGCTGGTTGCAACAACGCCTGCGTCGATATCGGGAAAATAGTACAACATGGTTCGGTGCGCCGTATCAGCTCCGCCATGTGCCAGAGTCTTCAACCCACGCAACCCATAACGTTGATCCCAAGGCCATAGAATGTCCCGACAGCGCCATACTCAACGTGCGGGGCAGTTACCTCGTCTACAACTTCACGACCGCCAACGCGCGCAGTGTGAAGATTACTCATCCATAGCGCCAAATCGTCCACGGTCGTGTAGATAGCCCCCGCTCCCATCGTTGCACCGCCGCCGCCGCCGAGGTCGATAACCTGACGATATGGCTCTGTATCAGCATGAATGTAACCATCCGCAGCGTTTGGAATAACTTCGCCGGTTGACGATCGAACGCGTGTGTTAGTCATGCCGATTGGGACAAATACATTCGTCGACATCCATTTCTGAAATGGTTCGCCTGACACCCTTTCAACGAGTAATGCGGCCAACGCATAGGCGGTATTGTTGTAGTTGAATTCAGCTCCTGGTTCACTTTGCAGAGATTCCTGGCGCTGTAGAATTTTGAGAATGACATCCCGATCAATGTAATCTCCATCCTCCAAACGGGTGCCCGACATCGCGAGCAGGTTTAGAAACTCGCGATAGCCGCTGGTATGTGTAAGCAAATGTCGAATCGTGACCACCCGCCCTAAATCCGGCAATTCGGGGAAGTATTGGCGCACGTCTTCATCGAACGACAGCTTGCCTTCGGCAGCCAACATGGCGACCGCAAATCCAGTGAATTGTTTCGAGACACTGCCAATATTCGACACAGTTCTTCGCGTAAACGGAATTCGATGTTGTAGATTCGCCATCCCGACAGCATGGCTATGGATAACCCTGCCATTGCGAATGACGGCAACTACTGCACCTGGTTGATCGTCGCCTTCAAAGGCGCTCAGGAGTTGATCAAGACGTCGTTCGGGAACTAGGGCGACAGCTTCGATTCGTTGCAGTGAAATCGAATAATCGCCAGGCTGGTCATCCGCAGATGAAACACGAAACGTGTATCGCCCACTTGCCGGCGTTTCGAATTGAATCGGATCCGCACCGCGAGCCGATGTATTGAAATTTCCGGTGATCTGACCCTGCGGATCCAGCACGGTCACTTTCGCATCAAAGCTCAGCTGTTCCACTTCACCATAGACGAACTGCTCGGCTAACAGGTCGATGTGATACTCGGCCACATCGCCCACATCGAGATGACCATTCAAAATTTCGCCCCGGGTCAGCTCTGTTTGAGCCACTGCAGATGTCTGCAATAGGAAACCAAGAATCAGAGAAAACGAAATTCGCATACGAGCTACCTTTTTGACTCGACCAAGTAACAGACATTCTCGCATCTATTTGGCTCCTAAGAAATTGGCTGCGATCTCAGTCGCAACACGGTTTACCTACCAAGGCGTGCACGAATTTCCTTTTTGGCTTCTTGCAGCACGGTATCTCGATCCAAACTGTCAAGAATTTCGTTCACCACTTGCTTTGGCCCACCTTCACCCCAGGATTTACCCTTGGACAAATACTCTGCCGATATACGCCCAACGACGTAAGTACTGTAGTAGGCAATCGCACCCTGTGCACCAGCCGTCACTATCGTCGATAGGCCCGCGGTGCCGACTTTTAGCGCGCTAGAGACGATGTTCAACGCCCACACGGTACCCATCAACGCTGCAGCTTCCGCGGCGATCACACTCACGAGCGAACCCGCTTCCCGCCTGCTAATAGGTAGATCGTAAACTTTGGACAGATGCACAACCATTCCGACATCGATGAATGCTGCCGCAAACAGATCTGCAACAGGAATCGGATTGAAGGCGACCGCGACACCCTTGGCGACACAGTAAGTTCGCACCAGTCGATCACCAATCTCGCGCCGCGCGTGCAACATTCGAACACCGACTTGATCACTAAGATCAGCTGCAAATAGGCTGGCGTTCAGTGCGGCGAGTGTCTTTCCTTCATTCTCGAATATTTCCCACAGCCGCAGCCGGAGGTCATCGATTTCCGGTTCGCGTTCGCGTGTGCTGCTCGTTTCATTGCCGTCATCGTCAATCTCGATGACCTGCTGTGCGCGTGGCTGTGCCGCAACCGCAAGAACATCTTCCGTCTGCACGAGACCCACTGTCTTTTCGCGCACCGTCGCCAACAAGGCTTCACGTTCAGATTGGGTATATAAATCAGATTTATTAAGCGCGACTACGACGGGGCGACCCTGCTTAAGCAATGTACGTAGAGCACTACGCTCCGAATCGGTGATATCACCATCGAGCACAAAAATAACCAGATCCGAGCGGTGCGCGACCTCTTTCGCCAATTCTTCACGAACTTCGCCGCCCGCTTCATCGAGGCCCGACGTGTCAATTAAAAAAACGCCCGCGGCTTCAACCTCCGACCACTGCTGCATCGACGATTTTTTGGTTTCTCCGTGCAATGGACTAACGGCAAATCGCTGCTCACCAATAAGCGCATTCAATAGAGAAGATTTACCCGTACTGACGCGACCGAAAACGGCAATGTGCAGATGACCATGCTGTAGCTTATCGAGCATCCCTTCGACAGCATCGTAGTCGTGTGCGAGTGACTCGCGAATGCCCGCTGGCAAACGCGAATCATCGATTAATTCGCGCAGGCTTTCGCGGGCTAAATTGAGATGATCGGAACCGCCATCAGCAACAACGTCAACGGGTGTCTTTTTTCGACTCCACGGCCATCCTGGCAACTTGTCGAACACCTGCTTCAATATGCTCACTGATTCCTTCCTCAAATGCCATAGCCGCGAGGCTCGGGTCGAAGTCGCCGCGCTCACCCAAAGTTAGCAACAAACTTCGACCAAGCGCATCAAATATAAGTCCATAGGCTACCGCATGCACAACGCCACCAGCGACCGTTCCTACACCTGGAAATGCCTTCAGGGCGTTACCGGCAACCGCGAGACTAAGCGGTAGCGCTTTGCCTGCCCTACTTTGACTCAAATTCAGAAATTCCTCGATATCAAGATCGCGCGGTGCGGCACCGTACAGTTTGCACAGCTCACGGGTCATCGTTGTTCCAATGTAACCCTGGATGATTACATCGGTGCCCGGACTGACCGCGGCGAGTGCGCCGACCACCGCCTTTCGGGTCGCACTGCGAACGATTTGCTCTGCGCGAAGATCACGATATTCGCCTTCAGCCTCAGCAAGCTTTTCGGCTGCAAGGCGGAACACGGCTCGATCGCGTTTTACATCGAGTAATTCGATACTACCTTCGAGCAGGCGATTGATGGCGACGACCAATACGCCGATATCGGCGGGACGCTGGCGTCTGACAGTTGTCTCCGCTCCATCAGAGCGGCGTTCGATCACATCCAATTCACCGCCGGCGCTGACAGCGACGACCTGATCGCGCGCAAATTCACCCCCTAGATCTTCCAGGTAATCCAATAATCTCTCCATTAATACCGCTTGTTCTGCAGTGTCATAGCGATCGGACTTGTTCATAACCAGAATGAGTGGCTTCTTCAAAGCAAGCAGCCACCGCACCGCTTGCGATTCGTCCCGAGTCAGATCGCCGTCGCACACAAAGAGTACGAGTTGCGATCTTTGTGCTTCTTCGACTGCAATGGTATCGAGATTTCCTTCTAGCCCTCCCATTCCGGGCACATCAGTCAACAATATTTGCGCGCCACTTCGAGATCGCCATCGATAATGGCGAATATCAATTGTTGAGCCACCCACTGGATTAACGGCAACATCGGCGTCAGGGACCAGCGCTTTTATGAGCGAACTCTTACCGGTGCTGATTGCGCCGAAGAAACACAAATGCACTGATCCCGATTCCTGACGCTCAGCAAGGTTCTGTAACTCCGCCTGCGCATCTTCCACGTTGACACCCGACCGTTCCGCATCCTGCAGACGTGCTTCAATATCTTCCTTGCGCAGCGATCTATTCTTAATTTTTTCCGGACTTATGTTTCTTTTAACGACGAGTCGTGCAATCAACCAGATCGCGGCAATGACCAGCGCACTCATTACGCCAATGTAGCCCCACAGGATAATCTTCGGTCCCTGAATCAATCGATCCCATACATTGAGAAACGATTCGGTCACAAACAACATCGCCGCAATGGCGATAACAAAGACGAGCAAGACGAGGAATCCGACAGCAAGTCGCAGAAAGCGATCAAGTTTCATGGGCGTATGTTACTTGCCACACCTCATATTTACGAACGCAACCTTTTGTTTCTATTTGTAAAGAAGGGACAAGGATGCTTTCTTGAGTGGCACTATCAAGAGATAATCATTCTCCGTTGACCAACACCGCGGCCATTCGGCCTTCGTAATGCATAAACTTCTGTTATCTAAGTGTTTTTTCTTAATCGCCCTGTCCACGCTAAGTGCCTGCAGTCAGACCGGCATCGCTCCGGAAACGGAGAATCCGAGTATTCCTGCGGATTGGGTCCGTGGTGGCGCAGAGGGTGCGGTCAATATTAATTGGCTGGACGATTTTAGTGACTCTGCGTTGACTGCTCTCGTCACCGAGGCCGTGGATTCGAATTACCAAATCAATCAGGAACGGGCGCGTCTTTATCAGGCCGAGCAAACGGTCATCATTACCCGAGCGAATCGCTTTCCAACACTCAATGTCTCTCTTGACGCGTCACGGCGATTTTCGCAACTTGCTGCCGGCATTAATGCGCTGCCCGAGTCATTCAGTTTATCTTCCGATGCCCGCTGGGAAGTCGATCTGTGGGGACGCCTTAGTAAACAACAGCAAGCTGCTCAATTGGCGCTTGAGGCGCAAAGGGTTCGAGTGGAATCCGCGGAGAGAAATCTGGCCGCATCGACCACCACTGCCTATTTCAATGTAGCCGAAGCAAAACAATTGCTGCAGGTTGCGGAACGTCGCCTCGAGATCGCCCGCGAAAGCCGCGACATTGTTGCCAGCGGCTATCGGCAGGGATTGAACGATGCGCTCGATCTCTACCTGGCGCGAAATCAGGCTGAACGCGAAGAAGCCGGCTACGCGCAGCAACAACAGTCTTATGCGGAAACAGTAACGGCGCTTCAACTTAGCCTGGCACGTTATCCGGATGGTCGTATGACTGTCGACGTGGATCTGCCGGTTATTAACACCCCAATACCGACGGGCATGCCCTCGGAACTACTGACGCGTCGCGCCGACATTCAGGAGTCCTGGCTCAATTTACTAGCGTCGGATGCAGATCTTGCGGCAGCGCACAAAGCCCGCTTCCCAAGTCTTTCTTTAGTCGGCAGCTATGGCCAGACCAGCAGAGCATTCTCAACACTCCTTGAAAGAGATAACCGGGTGTGGTCGCTGGCGAGTGGAATTATGCAGCCGCTTTTCGATGCAGGTCGTTTAAAAGCGTTTGAAGAGCAAGCCCGCGGTCGCGTCCAGCAGGCGGAGCAGCAATATCTCGACCTCCTGTATCGTGCATTCGCGGATGTTGAGAATGCGATATCACGCTCAACTTCGTTACAACAACGTTATGACTCATTTCTCAATGCAGAGACGAATTCCCGTGCCGCGCTGGAACTCGCGCTTGAACAATATCAGCGCGGACTGGTCTCTTATACGACAGTCCTGGAATCACAACGACAGGCGTTTGATGCCGAAGCGACGGTGGTACAACTGCGAAATCAGCTGTTGCAGAACCGAATCAATCTTTTCCTCTCGCTTGGCGGCGAGTTTTCGACCGATATCTAGGGCGACATGAATCTAAAAACCAAGAAACTCATTCCAGTTGCCATTTTCGGTGGACTGATATTGCTCGCAGTCCTCATCAAGATGAACCCACCCGAAGCGCAACAGCGAGGAAATTTCGGAGGGCCGCAGATGGTCGTTGAAACGACCACCGTTGAAAAACAGGACTACAAGGTTCGATTGCAGAGTTACGGTACCGTTCAACCGCGTACGCAAAGCATGTTGGTCGCCCAGGTCAGTGGTCAGATTGTTTCCGTCAATGAGAATGTTCGCGACGGTGGCTTCTTCGAGAAAGGCGATATCCTGGGACAGATCGACCCGCGCGATTATGAGGCAGATGTCCGTATTTCAGAGGCTTCACTTGCCGATGCACGTCAAGCACTTGCAGAGGCTGAAGCACGCTCCAACCAGGCACTCGAGGACTGGGAACGTCTTGGCAATACCGGTGATGCACCGGATCTCGTTCTGCGCGTCCCGCAACTTGAAGCCGCCAAGGCCAGAGTTAGCTCTGCAAAATCTTCGCTGCAGAAAGCTAATCTCGATCTCGAACGGGCGCAAATTGTTGCACCATTTGCAGGTAGGATCTTAAGAAAACTGGTTGATGTCGGCCAAGTCGTCTCTCCCAATACACAACTCGCTGAAATTTACGCCACGGACGTGGTTGAAATTCGCCTGCCGATTCGAAACCGGGACCTTGGTTTTATCGACCTGCCGGAAAGGTTTCGCTTTGCCGATGCCAACGGCGCAAACAACGCTGCCGTCACCATTCACTCCGATCTCATTGGCAACGAAACGTGGAACGCGCACCTTGTGCGCACTGAGAGTGCAATCGATGAGGCCGCAAGACAACTGCACGTCATCGCACAGATCGAAGACCCATTCGGTCCCGCAAATGTTGGGCGGTCACCTTTGAAGATTGGTCAGTATGTAACCGCCGAAATAGAAGGAAGCGCCTTGAGCGAGGTCCTCGTCGTTCCGAACAGCACGATTTACCAAGGCAGCTATGTCTATATTGTTGAGGATGATTTGCTGCGCAGAAAGGATGTTGTAATTGCATGGCAGAACGACAATGACGCGATTATATCGGACGGCATCAAGGATGGTGATCAGCTGGTGACCACGGCGCTTGGACAGGTCACGTCGGGTTTGCGGGTTGCCATTGCCGGGGCACAACGTCCGAACGGTGGCGGGCCTCCGGGCGGCGGCAGGCCACCAAGTGATGGAGCAGGACAATGATTTCATGGTTCGCGAGAAACCCTGTTGCAGCCAACCTGTTGATGTTTGCAATCATCATTGGCGGATTCGTAGCATTGAGCAACAACATCCGTCTTGAAGTATTTCCGGATTTTGCCACTGACACAGTTTCGGTCCGTGTGCCGCTGCGCGGTGCGACGCCCGAAGACATCGAACTGGGCGTGGCGGTTCGAATCGAGGAAGCCGTTCAGGACCTGGAAGGAATCGATCGCATTGTGTCGCGTTCGGTTGAAGGAAGCACCTCAGTCCGTATCGAAATCAAATCGGGCTACGATCCACGCGAACTTTTGGACGACATCAAAGGCCGCGTCGACTCGATTAACACTTTTCCCGCAGACACCGAGAAACCTGTAATCAGTCTTGCGGTACGAACGTTTGACGTCATCGAAGTGGTTGTCGCGGGCGACTACAGTGAAGACGAAATTCGCATATTCGCCGAACAGATTCGCGACGAACTGCTGCGGCAGGACCAAATCACGCAGGTCGAACTCCGCTCCGTGCGGCGTTACGAGATCGCGGTCGAAGCATCGCAGGACAGATTGCGGGAGTTCGATGTAACGCTTGCAGATATTGCCAATGCCATCCGCGGAAGTTCGGTGGATATCTCTGCCGGCAACGTACGGACGGAAGGCGGCGACGTATTAATTCGATCAAAAGGTCAGGCGTATCGGCGCGGCGACTTCGAGGAAATTGTTGTTAAGACAAACTCCGACGGCAGCATTGTCCGGGTCGGCGATATCGCCGTCGTGCAGGATGGCTTCGAGGAGAGCTCACTTCAGACCCGATTCAATGGAAAATTTGCTGCCTTTATCGGCGTAAAAAGGACCGGGACCCAAAGTGACATCGCAATTGCCGAGACTGTGAAAGAGTACATCGCCGAGCGCAACGCGAGTATGCCTGCCGGGCTCGAGCTCAGCACGTGGGACGACAATTCGGTGCGTTTGGCCGACAGGCTAGGCATCTTAAGTAATAGCCTTTTACAAGGCAGTGTATTAGTCATCATCCTGCTGACTTTATTCTTGCGCCCGTCCGTTTCCTTTTGGGTATTCCTGGGTATCCCAATTAGTTTTCTTGGCGCATTTATCGTAATGGCAATTTTTGACATTAGCCTGAATATGATGAGTGCGTTCGGTTTCATCATCGTGCTCGGCGTCGTCGTAGACGATGCCATTGTCACTGGGGAGAACGTATACCGACATATGCAAACGGGGGACAGCAGCCTGTCCGCCGCTATTCACGGGACCAAAGAAGTTGCGATTCCTGTCACTTTTGGCATTTTGACGACAATCGCGGCTTTCATGCCACTGGCCTTCATTGAAGGCGGCCTAGGCACTTGGTTCGCCCCAGTACCCTTGGTTGTGATTCCAGTGCTGCTCTTTTCGCTGGTTGAATCGAAGTTAATTCTTCCCGCACATTTGGCGCACGTTAAGTTACGCAAATATAAACCTGAGCAAGGCGGCTTCAGTGCATGGCAGCAGCGATTTGCAGACGGCTTTGAACAAAAAATTATTCGGTATTATCAACCCACACTGAACTTCTGTTTGAGAAACCGATACTCGACGCTGGCATCATTTACTGGCGTGCTGATCGTGATGATAATGCTGGTATCCAGCGGCTGGACACGTTTTGTGTTCTTCCCGATAACGGAATCGGAAACCGCGACGGCGACTCTGGTCATGCCTGTCGGCACACCATTCGACGTGACTGCTCGCCATGCTGACAGAGTATTGAACGCAGCTTTTGAGCTGCAGGATAAGTATGAGAACTACGCGGAAGGCGGCTTGATTACCAACATCTTTTCAAGCACCGGATCATCTGGACGAAGCAACGGGACTCACCTGGCCACAGTACGATTTGAATCGGCGCCAATACAGAAGCGCGACGAGGACATCTCCACTACAGAACTTATCAACGAATGGCGCAGAGCGGTAGGCTTGATACCCGGTGCTGAAACAATGAACTATCGGGCATCCTTCTTCAGGCCCGGTGAGCCAATCGACGTGCAGTTCAGCGGCAACTCGCTCGAAAGCCTCAGCGCAATTGGAGAAGAGCTAAAGGAACAGCTGGCGACCTATCCGGGCGTTTTTGAGATCGCTGACAGCTTGTCGGACGGCAAGGAAGAGTTGCGTATCGAGTTAAGCCCGCAAGGCCATCTCGTCGGTCTGACGCGATCCAATATCGTCAATCAGGTTGGTCAGGCATTCAGAGGGTTGGAAGCACAACGTATTCAGCGCGGACGTGACGATATTCGTGTACTCGTTCGCTATCCCATCGATGAACGCGATACGCTGGCGTCTCTGAGCGAGATGCTGATCACGGCGCCCAATGGCAGACTCATACCGCTGTCAAACGTTGCTACATTGACACCAGGAAAAGGTCCGTCCGTGATCACACGAATTGATCGGTTTCGTGTATTGAATGTAACGGCTGACGTCGACAAAGAAAATACCAACATGACGGTGTTGCAGACTGACTTGAACGATTACATCAATTCAGTGTTGGCGAAATACCCGGGAATCACGTTCAAGATGGAGGGTGAACAAAGGCAGCAACGTGAGTCATTTGGCAGCCTGCAATCGGGGCTGATTATTCTTCTATTTGTCATTTACGCTTTGTTAGCGCTGCCGCTTAAATCCTACGTACAGCCATTGATCGTAATGTCCGTGATTCCCTTCGGCATCATCGGTGCAATTATCGGCCATTGGATAATGGGCCACCCCTTGTCCTTCCTAAGTTCGCTTGGGTTGATGGCTTTGATGGGCGTCGTCATTAACGACAGCTTGGTATTAACAGATTACATTAACCAGCAGCATCGAAACGGCGTGAAATTGCTCGTTGCTGTTAAGAGCGCAGGCGTGGCTCGATTCCGCCCCGTCATGTTGACGTCGTTGACGACATTTTTTGGTCTGACGCCATTGTTAATGGAGCGTTCATCGACCGCCACGTTCCTGGTACCAATGGCTATTTCCTTGGGCTTCGGAATTTTGTTTGCGACAATGATCACACTGATACTGGTGCCCACCAATATCATGATCGTCGCCGATATTCGCCGCTTCTTTCGCGCCAAGATTAACGATTTCAAATCGGATGTCGTTGCTGAAAATGCGTGATCGCCTGAAATGGTTTTTGGAGTCAGAGTAATACTTTTACCCCAAAGGAATCTTGCGCCTGCAATTGGATTACATCGCCTCGCTCGAAAAAACAAACCATCCGTCATCGCGAGGAGCGCAGCGACGCGGCGATCCACTTGCCCTTAGACTGTTCGTCGTCAAACAAATGGAACAGACCTAGCGTTTATCTAAAGGAGAGTTTTTTTCCTTATTTTTAGTTTACGCAGCGTATCGCTGATAGTGCAACCGACGCTTCGCGATGGTCCTTTTCTTGATCCTTTCTCTGCTTGCCAGTATTGATTGTCCGCGCCCGAAGTAAACATCGGCTGGCGTCAGGTTTTTCAAGCTCTCATGGTACCGCTGGTGGTTGTAGTGATCGACGAACGCCTCGATCTGCTTTTCAAGATCACCCGGTAAAAAGTAAC
>JABIUH010000289.1 GCA_018701055.1 Woeseia sp.
ATCATTAGTCATCTGCTGCCATCTGAGACTAGACAAGCTGCAGCGGGTCTCAATTACGAGTCCGCCAGCAACCTTATGGCTCTGGGCTCTTACATTAGCCTCTTTTGAATAGTGAGTACTTTATCGTGGGCCGCAATATCTTTGCATTGCTAAATTGTGGGGAATTTTGTGACGTTTACGTTGCGGTAGATCAAATAAATGGGTGCTGGGTATCAGTTTTTGATCTTCCATTGGATTAGAGTTTTGTGGAATAGCTAGATTATCCTAGCTAATGGAATAACGGTTGATGTGTTGTGGCTTCATGCACTGTACTTATCCTCGATAATTTGGCGCAAACCCTGGCCGTAGTTCGCTCGCTGGGCGCTGCTGGATACAGGGTCATATTGGGGTGTGATGGGGGAAAACCTGAAGCTGGGTCTTCTCGATTTTGCCAGGAAACCTGGGTTCATCCGTCGATGCAGGATGTACAGGAGTTCGGAGAGTCCTTGTCTGCGCTGTTGAAGAAGAGATCTGATATACAGTGGATTTTTCCGATCGCTGAAGTCAGTATCAGACTGATGTTGCGCCTGTCTGAGCTGATCCCTCAAAACGTGCAGGTCGCAATGGTGCCCCAACGGCAGTTTTTGGCTTGTACGGATAAGCACCAATCAAACATGATCGCGAATTGTGCGGGTATTCGGTATCCCGAATCCCGCGTAGTGAGCAATTTGCGAGACCTTTCAGCGGCGAGAGACGCGATTGGATGCCCGGTCATTGTGAAGTCTGATAAAACCGTCGATCGGGTTTTTGGTCGCAAAGCCTACATAGTAAGAACAGAAGCCGAGTTCAATGCAGTGTTTCAGCATTGGCCTGTCGAACATGACACACTCATGGTGCAAAAATATATTGTTGGAGCTGTTGAGGGTTGTGACTTCGTGGCCCGAAGCGGCACGCTTGTCGCTTATAGCGAAGCTCTTACTGTGCGCACAGACATGCTCGATGGAACGGGATACGGCGTAGAGTTTTTGAGTACAGCACCATCTGAAGATCTTGTGGCAGATACAAAGGCATTTGTGAGAGCGTACGATTACTCAGGGCCTGGAATAATCCAGTTCGTTAGAGAGGAAGCTACAGGAAAATTATTTTTTCTGGAGAATAATCCGCGCTTGTCCGCAGGCGTAGCCGGTACGATTGGGTGCGGCATTGATTTACCCGTGCTGGCTTTACAATCGTTGGACACCAAACTCGATCTGACGTTAGAGGAATTTTTTGCCGAAGGTAAGCCTTACAAGTTTGGCTGGTACACACACTGGCTGTCGCGAGACATCGAAGGCTATGTTAATCAGCGACAGGAATTATCGCGTGTTGAGCGCCAGAACTGGTTGTGGAACATGTTTCGATCGTTTAGAAGAGCGAATGGGCATGTCATGTGGCAGTGGAAGGATCCACTTCCCCGCATTTGGATCTACCTTCGATTCGGCGTGCGTGTTTTTTGGCGACTCATATTGCCCAAACGCCACGAGTGAGGGCCTGTCTCAATTCCGCAGTAGTCGCACATTCATGCGATATAATGAAATTCTATTATTAATGCAATCGAACAATTCTTTTCAGCGGATCCTCGGTCGCCCCCTCTGTCAGGATAGTTGTCGTCTTTTTTGAAAGGATCAGAGGAGGCGCAGGAATGAAGACATGGGAAGGTATTCAGAGGAAAGACGAACAGCGGTTCTGAGCAAGTTATTGCCGCCATACAATGGCGTAGTGAGTCAGGTTGCGAGGGAGGAAGGCGTTTGCACGGCAACGCTTTACAATTGGCTGAAGTCAGCGAGAAAGCGAGGTATAGCGGTGCCGGGAAGCAGAAAGAAGACCGCGGAGGATTGGAGCGGTGAGGCGAAGTTGGCAGTGGTGCTGGAGACAGCGAGTCTGAACGCGGAGGAGTTGAGCCGTTATTGTAGGGGAAAGGGATTGTATCCAGAGCAGATAGTTTAGTGGAAACAGGCATGTATCGATACGGCACAGTTGCAGCCGGGTCGAGAGCGGCAGGCTGCGGAGGAAGTGAAACAGCTCAAGCAGCGTAACCGGGCGCTGGAGAAAGAGCTTCGCCGCAAGGAAAAGGCGTTGGCCGAGAGCGCGGCGTTACTGGTGCTGCAAAAAAGTACCGGGCGTTGTGGGAGGAGGAGGACGAATGACCTCACTCCTACAGCGCGAACAGGTAGTGCGACTGGTTGATGAGGCCGTGGTCTCGGGAGCCCGGCGTAGCCGTGCCTGCGAGGTGATTGGCTTGAGCGTGAACGTATCGTGACGGTGTGCAACCAGCCGGCATACGCCCACCTGCCACCCTCACAGATCGTGCCGAAGCTTGCCGATCAAGGTGAATATCTTGGCTCGGAGTCGAGCTTTTATCGAGTGCTGAAAGCGCACAATCAAGTGCATCACCGGGGCTCGATGCAAGCGCCACGGGCAAAGCAAATACCGACCACGCACATCGCCGAGGGTTTGGCTAGCCGGGGCATTGCATCGATCAGGGTGGATTTCCCGGGTTGCGGCGACAGCGTCGAATCGTTCGCCATTAACAACCTGACCAATATGCTCGCCGACATCAAAGCGTCGCGCGACTATGCATTGTCGGGGCCGAACATCGATCGCGAACGGGTTGGAATACACGGTTTCAGCATCGCTGACATTGACAGGCACGTTCAACTACCAGGCCTGCGATGATGAGCTTTGCTACAACCCGGAAAGCGTCCCGCTTTCCTTTATGATCGATCTTGCCGAACACGACTAGTGTGACCGCCTGCGTCGCGGGCCCATAAATGCGGCAACGAAATAAGGCGTCGGATCAAATTAATACCTGAATGGTAATTACTGGGAATTGACTACTTCAGGCGAACCCGTCGCGTGACTGTCGGGACAGAGCAAATCACGCTCCCGCTACCAATAACGAAGCAGCGCTTTCCCATCGGTCGAGGCGAATTAGAGAGCGGCTGGTGCGTCGATTGAAAAGTATGCGGCAGGCGCAGCGATTTGTGACGGTAAATGGTGCCGTGTACAATTTATTCAATCTAGGTAGTCACCTGATTTCAGCCAAGAATTATAGGTAAATTCAATTACATGTATTTGCGTCTTGGAATTACGCCGCTGCGTTATCAATGCGTTCTGCCAGATTTTAGTAGCCTGAGCATTTAACTTGTTAATACCGAAATCAATCATCCGTTTGAGCCCCGACCCAGAGGGTTTTGGTGACACTCTCGATGATTTGCAAGCCGAGGATTTCAGCTCTGAGGTTCCGGTGCAACACACGCATTCGGATTATGAAGACGATGAAATCGGACTTTACGTGGGCGTGTGGGAT
>JABIUH010000211.1 GCA_018701055.1 Woeseia sp.
CCGGCGCTTTTCCTGAATACGGCTCATTATCACCAACAACAAACCCTTCATCACGAAAGTCCCGAATGAACATTTCCGCGGTCAGTCGATCTCGATCCCAAAGCACCCCAATTTCCCAGGGTCTGGGTTTAGACTTCATGACCGGTGTAAAGCTATGCACGGATACAAACACGGGCTTAATGCCATGCTTAGCCAAGCGTTCGATCTCATGCGTTATTGCACTGTGGTACGACCAATAGATTTCGTTGGCGCGAAGCGCTTTGTCATCTTTCTGAAGATTAGAATTGCCCGGTATAACGATGCCATCACCGAACTCGAGAAAGGCCCCTGGATCGTTAAGCTGCCGATTACAATCAACAACAAGTCGTGAGTACTCGCAAAGCACGGCAGTAATACCCAGACTTTCTGCCAACCGCCTGGTTAGCTCACCCGCCCCGATATCCCACGCTAAATGGCAACGACGCGCAGCCAGATCGAGCCCCATCGTGCCGAGAGACGAGGGAAAGCGCCGACTGGCATGGTCGCATACGAGCAGGACGGAAGCGACGGCCTCAGGGTTCTGTAGTGCAAATGCCGCGGGCTCATCTGAACTCAGTAAGGTATCAAGCGGTAGAGGCTTTTCAGTGCCTTCTGTGGGCATAGTTTATCTGGCAGGGTACATTTCGATAGGAGTGTACCGCATCGTTCACAGAAGGGTGACTGCGAGCTCGCATCGTTCTTCCCCGACCCTACCGCAGCACAATCTATTGAACTTGAGTGCTAAGCACGTCGCGAGGCTATATCGGACTCAGCCCACGGTTCAAACGTCGCAACCGATGTGGGTCGGGCGATATAAAAGCCCTGCGCAAACTCAATCCCTAGCTCACTTAGCTTATCCGATACTACCTTAGACTCTACACGCTCGGCGATCGTCTCTATCCCCATTGCCTGGTCAACCTGGTTAATGGCTTTAACCATACTTTCATCAACCGCATCTTCAGCTACGTTTTGAATAAACTGGCCGTCAATTTCCAAATAGTCGACGGGTAGATTCTTAAGATAGGTAAATGACGACAAACCACTTCCGAAATCGTCAAGAGAAAACTTGCAACCAAGCTCTTTCAGAGCCTGCATAAAATGAATCACTCTAGAGAGATTAGATATCGCCGCGGTTTCGGTAATCTCGAAGCATATGGCACCTTCGGGCAATTTCTGTTTCTTCACTTCATCGATAACAAATTCCAAAAACCGATCTTCACTGAGGGAAGTGCCTGAAAGATTTATTGCAAGCGTAAAGTGTGCAGACTCTGCTTCAGAATTTCGATCAGCAAGTTGCGTTAATGCCTGGGTAATTACCCAGCGATCCAAAGTCGACATTAAATTATAGCGTTCCGCTGCAGGAATGAATTGATCCGGACCAACCAGTTCGCCGCGTTCATCGCGCTTTCGCAGCAGCAACTCATAGTGACCCCGCTCTCGTCTTTTGGCTTTTCCGATGCCTACAATGGGTTGCTAGAATAGCTCTAGTCGATTCTCTTCCGCCGCGTTGGTTATGCGAGATACCCACTTCATTTCTTCGTGACGCATCGATGCATCACTGTCTTGGTAAAGGTGAATCTGATTACGTCCCATATCTTTAGCTGAGTAACAAGCGACGTCGGCGAAACTCATGATGCTCGCAGCATCGACACTATCACTGGAAACCATGACTATACCAATCGAACATCGCGATTGTATAAGCGTCTTTCCAGTTAAATCGGTGTGCGCCTACGGCGGCAAGAATTGCTTCTGCAACTTCCATCGCCCGATCTTCTGTGCAACGTTCGAGGAGTAGACAGCGCTATCTAACCGAACCAGATTTGGAAACGGTCACTGAACATAACTTACCGAACATTACGACGAACGTACGCACGATAATAATTTAATTTTAAATAGTTATGATTCTTTATTGATGAAATCAATTACTATCGATTGCGTGCAATGATACTAGTTTGATGGCGTAGCTGGCATTGAAACTACTACCTCAGCGTCCGGACCTTGCTTCACTTCACCATTGATGGGCAATGATGTGGGCGCGCGGCCAACTTTTATTGGAATGGCCATTGAACGAATCATGGTTCCCATCGGGGCCTTTACTTCGGCCGAGACGTTAATATAAAGCCGCCCTTCGCGCTGTGGCACAACGGTGAGTTGCTGCAAACTCCCGGCACTCGGGTCAATTATTTCCAATCGCTCCACTTGTCCGTCCTGAAAAATCAGGGCGCTTTGATCATTGATGCTGTAATGAACTTGCAAAGGTCCCGCGGACGAGGTCACAACAACATTAATGGACACTGGCACACCTACAATCGGGTTGCCGATCACTTCGTAGCTAATCTCTACCGGTGCCCCGGGTTTGCCAATTGCCTGCGTTCCAGAAGAGGACACCATTGGAACGGAACTATCGACATCCACCGTTGCGGCAACATAGTCTGTCACTGCAGGCGGTGCTTCAGCCTGGCATCCCATCAAGCTGAGTGAAAATACGGCCAACAAAGCAGCAGTTTTAAGTTTAGTCATGAGTGAATCCAATAATGATTAAGGTCTAGTTAGCAGAAACATCAAAACAAACCCGCTCAGGGTAACCGCCAGACGACTGATCATCCTCGTGGCGAAATTCGTTGAGATCGACTACATAGTCACCAGCGGCAAGCTGGCCCGTCGCTATTTCGCTGTTCGGCGTACAACCAGATCCGACCAACTGCAATTGCCCGCCGCGATACACCAGAAAGTCCGGATCACTGTGTTCATTGTTTTCTGGGTCGTTAGGGTTGGCAGTGCAGTCAAATCCGTTCGACGGCTGCGACGGTTCTGGATTTGCTGCAACTGTGAATGTCACGGACGTCGACGACGGTACGTTTAATCGCAAATAACGATGTTCCGATAGCCTGTTGCCATTGCGAGCACTATCGAACTGACTGTTCGCGCAAATACTGATGGGCGCAGCGCCGAGTATCAGGTCTGTATAGACATCAAGGACATCCTGCGGCGATGCGGGTCCGGCATTCGTTTCAGTCGACCCGTATATATCGATGCCGATCGGATTGACGCCTCCGTCAGCGAGCAAGTTATTGATAAATCCATCCTGTCCGGTATTTTGTTGTTTCAAATACGTGGCAAAAGAAAAGACACTGGTAAACGCATCAGTCGTCGCTTGCGGTCCGGTCATGACGGCGTAGATTGGTCCAAATCCAATACCTGAAGTGTCACTGTCAGCGGAATCGTTACTAGTGGGATCAGTGTCCCAAAGATCGTAGATAAATCGCATTATCGTAAATTCGTTAAACCAACCATCCTCGCCACCCGTCTCTGTCTCCGCGTTGAAGCCGCCGCCCGAAGTTTCGCTTCTGGTATCGCAATATAACGGATTGTTAAGCGCCATCCCCGCTAACGCTGATGCCCATCCTTCACCAAAGGCCGTCCGCATGTCGAGGTAGTCACCCAAACCATGGCTGCCACCAATGCTATCCGAACGCGAAAAATTGTCTTCGAAATAATGACCCCATTCATGCACGACCACGTGGTCATCAAACTCATCCGCATCCGCTCCAGCCTGGCCTGCGCTGCCAAGCAAGAATAGCGAGTTATTATTGCCATCATAAAAAGACGTCGGCAAGTCACCCATCGCGATATCACTAGGACTCGCGGCTTGATTGCTTGGATTCCAAAATGCATCAAGCGCCGGAAAATTTGCGCTCGAATCTTCTGCTATCACGAACTGCATGGCGGAATAAATCGAATCAAGAATAGCGAAAGGTGCGGCTGCCCGAGTACCGGTATAGCTGCTACCGCCCCACCCCGTAGCTGCTGTGAAATTCAAATTCGAGTTGTTCGCGTCGCCACTGTTAACTGATTGTTCCATCGCATAAATCGGCCGTTGAGCCAAAGGAACCGGCGTTGCCGAAGTGTCAACATTGTCACGAATTTCAACGTCCCAGTTTGCCGCCTTTAACTCGGCAATCACGCTAATGATGAAATCCGTCGAACCGTCGACGACGAACGAGTATCCACCTACATCGGTCGCTAACTGGCTAGCGATAATAGCTCTGTTCACAGGGTTTAAAAGACGGACCGTAGCCTGACGAATCGGTCGAAGCTGCGGGTTATCGAGATTGATCCCTTCGCACTCGGGTTTCGGCGCAGGAAACTCATACGACAACGTGCCTGATAACGTCACCGTATCCGCAGGCGGTGGCGGTGGCGGTGGCGGTGGCGGTGGCGGTGGTGTGCCCGTAATGCCACCCCCTCCTCCGCCACAGGCGGCAACAAGCGATACCAGGGTTATTGCCGTGAGTCGCAACAGCCACGCTCTCAAGCCCATCAAGATCAAAGTCATTCTCCTATGAAGCAATCGATGCGCCAAATTAATGCGATAGTTCTTACTGCATGCGATCATATCTGGCAATTCCCCGCTAAAACAAGGTTATATCCGTCATTATTAAGCGACAAAACTATTCTGCTGCCCTGTTAGTGCGACACAATTCCTGTTTCAAAGTAGCGTTTTGATAGAATCTTCAAACTTAGATGGCCGTCTGACCGGATGGTTGCAACAACGGCAAAAAATCTATGCAAAACAAGACAATATTGGTGACGGGTGGCGCTGGATATATCGGCAGCCACGTGGTGCGACAGCTCGGAGCAGCAGGCGAAAACGTCGTCACTCTGGATAATCTGTCCACGGGCTTTGCAGCAGCAGTCACCGCCGGCGAGCTCGTCGTAGGCGACACCGGTGATGCGGCTCTCCTGGAGAAACTTTTCACCGATCACGATATTGATACCGTCATGCACTTCGCCGCGCACACAATCGTCCCAGAATCTGTCGCCGAACCACTGAAATATTACGGTAACAACACGGCCAACAGTCGGACGCTGCTCGAAATCAGCCACAAACACGGCGTCAAGAACATTGTCTTTTCTTCGACCGCTGCGGTCTATGGTATTCCAGAAGACGGCCACGCATCCGAGGACACACCCACACTGCCTATAAATCCGTATGGCACATCGAAGCTGATGACGGAATGGATGTTACGTGACCTGAGCCTGGCCGGTGGACCTGCTTACGTTGCCCTACGATATTTCAATGTTGCCGGCTGCGAGCCGAGTGGGACGATCGGACAATCCACACCAAAAGCCACTTTGCTGGTAAAAGTTGCCTGCGAAGCCGCTGTCGGAAAACGCGATCAGGTGTATGTGTTTGGCACCGACTATCCGACACCGGATGGCACAGGTTTACGCGACTACATACACGTCGACGATCTGGCAACTGCCCATCTCGATGCATTGACTTATCTTCGTGGCGGCGGTGATTCGACCGTTCTGAATTGTGGTTATGGACACGGTTATAGCGTCCGCGAAGTACTGCTCGCAGTAGAAGCTGCAAATGACGCACCGTTAAAGATTGTCGACAAACCAAGACGAGCAGGCGATCCGCCAGAATTGGTAGCTGTCGCCGATCGAGCCCGACAAACGCTCGGCTGGACGCCAAAATATGACGATCTTGATACGATCGTTCGAACGGCGCTCGCGTGGGAACGAAAACTTGCAGCGAAGGATCCTGATGCTTATTGGGCGGATTAATTTGGCCAATTCCGACACTTACAACCCGGTGCTACACTGCGATCTATCAAACCTATCTTGTTGGTCCACTAGGTCATGAAATTCCCTCGCCCAAAGTCGCTCAATGGCCTGATTCTGGTTGGCTTCTGTTTGGTCGCATTGCCGCTTCTTATCGCAATCATGTGGGCTCTCGTTAATCTCGACCGACTCGCTGAACAAAGTGAGCAACTGATAGTCACTGGAATTACGGCCGCTGAGGACAATCGATTGCTGTCCGAACAAGTGGCTTCTCTCGAACGGGTCGCACGCCAGTACATCGTCCTACGCAATGAAGACAGCCTGGTTCTTCTGCAGCAAGACGCCGCAGGGCTTGAGAAGCACATCAAGAAAATGGCACCACTGGCCGAAAAAGCGAATGCCGATTCTTCCGCGCGTTCAATTCTATTATCTGCACGACGAGTGGTTCGTAAGCTTGCTGAGGAGGAATTATCGGAAGCGGCCAACGAGGAAGTCGTTGCTGAGTTTGCGGTGCTGCGGCAACGCGTAACGCGGCTATCGCTAACCTTAAGCAATCACATTGAACTCGAGTTGAATCGATTGCAGGAAAGTACACGTCACGCAAAACAGGTGTCCGCGTGGCAGACAGCAGCGCTTGTACCAGGAACTATAATATTGGTGCTGTTCTTCACCTTACTTGTCGCAAGGCCCATTCGACAAATAGACCGAGCAATCGCGCAACTCGGAAAAAGTGGTTTCTCTAAGCCAATCGACGTGCAGGGACCGAGTGATTTAGAACGACTTGGGCGACAGTTGGAATGGCTTCGGTTACGCCTATTAGAACTCGCGCAAGAAAAAAACCGTTTCCTACGACATATGTCCCACGAACTGAAAACACCATTAGCCAACATCCGCGAGGGAACAGAACTGCTCCTCGATGGCACCGTTGGCGAATTAGCACAACCGCAACGAGAAGTCACGGACATCCTGCGACTCAACGGCCTGAAGCTGCAGCAACTCATCGAGAACTTATTGAGCTTCAGTGCCTGGCAATCAAAAAACGAAGTGCTGACCTTGTCTGACTTTCCGCTTCGGGCATTAGTGATCGCAGCCGCAAAAGCACAGCGACTGGCGCTAAAGGCAGCAAAAATTCAGCTCAAACTGGATGTTGAAGACATTGTGATAACCGCCGATCGCGACAAAATGCGCACGGTCTTGGATAATTTACTTTCAAATTCGGTCAAATTTACGCCAACAGACGGGATCGTCACAATACGAGCAAAATCGACACCGGCCAGTTTTATGCTTGAATTTGCAGATACGGGTCCCGGCATTCCTCATGATGAGACGCCGCGGATATTTGAGGCATTTTTTCAAGGCACCCAGGAGCAAGGTGGTCACATTGCAGGTACGGGAATCGGCTTGTCGGTTGTATTAGAGTGCATACAAGCCCACGATGGATCTGTAGAGTTAGTCAATACAGACGAATTTTCCGGAGCACATTTTCAGATACATATTCCGCAAAAGCGAGAAGCAGCAAATCAATGGATTGCGGCCAATGCGTAAAGACTTAGTCAGATTGCGAGTTGTTTGCATCACCATTTTGGTGGCGCTAACTGCCTCCGGCTGCGAAACAACCAGCGATTGGTTGAAGGGTCGACGTACAGCTGAAGCAGACGACTCCGTCATCCTTGGCGCACCTGAAATAAATTCATATCTGACCGAACTCCATTCGCTGGTGAGTGGTGACCCCGCGACGCAGGCTGAAATATTTGCTGATTCAGAAGCCGCGGCTCAACTAACACCTGGCACATCCACAAGACTTCGATTTGCCTTGGTATTAGCCACGCCCGGCCATAGCGAATCCGACGGAATCAAAGCACAAAGCATGTTACGTGAGTTGTTAGCACAGATTGAACTCATGACGAATTCTGAGATTGCCTTGGCGACCATAATCTTGAAGGATGTTGAAGCTCGCACTGTCTTAGACAACGAGGCACGTCGCTTACGCAGCGAAAATTCGCGCGCGGCAAAGACCGAGGAAGCCGCAATTGTCCGACGAATCAATCGAGTAGAGACAGAAAACCGCCGCTTGCGTGAGTCGTTAGCGGACGCTGAAGCCAAACTCGAAGCCATTACGACGATCGAGCGTTCGATTCGCGAACAGGCCGGCGATACCGATCCGCGCTAGTCCGTATGCCCGATATCAATCGGATGCAACGAAACCCACCGGCATTTCACAGCTCCGAGCCAAGGCATTCGATATAATCTTAGTTCTTATCAATACTCCGTAATTACTATGCCAAGCAATAAAACTGAATCAAAAGGTAAAATTCTACTGGTCGACGATGACCCGGGACTTTTGCGACTGCTAAGTATTCGACTCCGAGCGGAAGACTACCAAGTTGAGGCTGTTGAGAGCGCGCACAAGGCGCTCGCGGTACTGCATCGATTCCGACCGGATCTTGTGGTGACCGACCTAAAGATGGACAGGATGGATGGCATTGGCCTCCTCAAAGAATTACAAAAAAAGTCTCCGGGCTTACGCGTGGTCATCATAACGGCCCATGGCACCATCCCGGATGCAGTTACGGCGACGCAGGGTGGCGCATTCGGATTTCTGACCAAACCTATCGACAAAGATGAGTTGATGGATACGGTTGAACGCGCAATGAAAGTTTCGGGTTCAGCAGAAGTTGATGATGACTGGGCTTCCAAAATCATCACACGCAATCAGAAACTAAAAGAAATATTGGCACAATCGAAAATGGTGGCAGCCACTGATGCACGCGTCTTGATAACGGGACACAGCGGCACCGGCAAGGAATTACTCGCACAAGCCATTCACCAGGCAAGCCCAAGACAAGACAAACCATTTGTCGCGATCAATTGCAGTGCAATGGCTGAAAACCTTCTCGAGTCCGAACTGTTCGGTCATATGAAGGGCGCATTCACAGGCGCTACTCGAAACCACGACGGTCTGTTTCAGTCGGCAGAAGGCGGTACATTGTTGCTCGATGAGATCGGCGACATGCCAATGCGTCTGCAAGTAAAATTGTTACGCGTTTTACAAGAGCATCATGTACGACCGGTTGGCAGCATCGAAGCCGTTCAAGTTGACGTGAGGGTGATTTCTGCGACGCATAGAGATCTTCCGACAATGCTGCAGGACGGTAGTTTTCGTGAAGATCTTTACTATCGGCTCAACGTCGTCAATATTAGACTGCCGATGCTCGACGAGCGTCGAGAAGACATCCCTCTGCTTGTCTCGCACTTTTTACAGCAGATTGCGTCGGAAGCGGGTCAGGAGAGAAAAGTTTACGCGCCAGAGGCCGTTGAATTATTAGTTACGGCAGAATGGCCTGGCAATATTCGTCAGCTTTACAACATTATCAGGCAAAACGTTGTCTTGTCCCGCTCCCCCGTTATTAGTGGTGCGCTGGTGCAATCGTCTCTTGGTGAACATGCCGGTAAGCTTGCATCGTTCTCCGATGCACGCGACGAATTTACCCGCAATTACCTATCGCAGATTCTGCAGATCACGGTCGGCAACGTGAGTCAGGCCGCGCGCTTGGCCAAACGTAATCGAACTGACTTCTACAAATTACTCGCGCGGCATGATCTAAATCCTGATTCCTTCAAGACCCGCTAAAAATCGGCACTAAGCGGTATACTGTGCCGACACGTGCCAATAGTGTGGGGAATCCGCGTTGACTCAATTAACTGACAAGACAATGCAACGGTTCGCAATTTCTGCGGCCATTGCAACGATCGGACTAGCGCTTCTTCCACGCATAGTCTCTGGGCATCATTCCTACGCCGCAGAATTTGATCGCAATGCACCAATGACCATCGATGGCGTTGTCACCGAAGTTTGGTTTCGCAGTCCTCATGTCCGCTACTACATTTCCGTGACTGACGACGATGGCAACGAGGTGCTGTGGGACACGCGCGGTCTTACGCCTACCAAGCTCGTGCGGCAGGGATGGATGAAGAATACGATCAATGTCGGTGATCATATTAAACTCTATGGCCACATCGGTCATACCAACAAAACGATCATGTCGATTATTGATGTCACCTTGCCCGACGGCCAGGTTCTGACCTCACGCTCTGTCGCTTACGATATTAAAAACTGATGTATCGCAAGTTATTCATTCTGTTCTTGATGGCGACTCCGGGGGCATTTGCTGCAGAGGTAGATTTTGCGGGTGCCTGGCGCCTCAACGTCGTGATCCCTGCAGAACCGTTGGTCGGTCTGCTCGAATTGGAAATGACTGATTCAGGTTGGATCGCATGGGTCGAGGGTGGCCCAACGCCTGTCACTATATCTGGGCAGCAGATTGAACTCCTGATTGACTCACGAGATCGGCAAGGTTATTTGTTTCAGCGCAAGCTCACAGGCCAGCTTGATAATGGAAAAATGACCGGTGTCATGACATCAATTGATGTCGTGGAAACGGCGGCCGAATTTGGCGAGGATAGGTCCGTGTGGACAGCCGTTCCTTACGTGTTCTCCGCGACGGAATTTCCAATTGCTGAACCGAGAATGCTTAAGGGTATATGGGTACCCTTGCGCGGCGTCGATTTTCGCAAGTGGTCCACCGCGATGACGCCAGCCGCGATCGAGTGGCTTAGCGGCTATGACGCCCGCATGGACGAACCACAAAAAAGATGTGTTTCACCTGGACTCTATTCTGCCGTCACGTGGTCATTTCCATTTGAGATAGTGGTGGACGACGACAAGATTGTCATGCTGTACGAGGCGTTCAATTTGATGCGGCGAGTTTTTACCGACGGCCGCGACGACCCAGGTTTTTACCCGAATTCCTCAATGGGATATTCCACCGGCACTTTTGAGAACGGCGAACTGATCATCGAAACAAAATTGCTCACGCATACGATAAGAGATTTCAACGGCGAGCCTATTTCGGAAAACGCGACGATAAGCGAGCGTTATCGTTTGAGCGACGACGGCAACCGGCTTTCCGTCATTTTAACTCTGAATGACCGGGAAAACTACGATCGACCATCAATTCGTCGTCGTGTATGGACGCGCCAAAACGATGTGGTCATATTTCCATTCGAGTGCGACCCCGATGCGTTTTTTCGCCAGTTGTATAACGAGGGTCGAATGCAGGAATATATTAATCGGACCCCGCGGCGTCCATAGACCTCGATCAGGATTCGCCGCCGTTAGCGCTACGCTTCGAGTAGGCTTCTGCCGAAAGTCCATACTTGCTCAGCAAATCGTAAAGTGTCGGCCGGGCAACGCCGAGTTGCTCCGCAGAACGAGAAATATTGCCATAGTTTTTCATTAGCGAAATCCGAATTGCCTTCGACTCCGCGCGCTGCCGAACTTCACGAAGATTAAGCGATTCTTCAGTGTGATCTTCACTCATTTCGATACCAAGATCGGCTGCCGTCAATTGCTTGCCGTCAGCCATGATGACGGCCCCTTTTATCTTGTTCTCTAATTCCCGGACATTCCCGGGCCAGGAATAATGTTCGATAGCTTCGCTGGCTTCATCTGTAAAACCGATTAACGCGCGCCCCTGTTGCTGCGCATACTTGACCAGAAGGTGCCTGGCGAGAATCAACCTGCCTTCCTCGCGATCCCGGAACGGTGGAATATCGATCGTAATTTCGCTGACGCGATAGTAGAGATCCTCGCGAAACAAGTCCTGGGTAATGAGCTCCGTGAGATTCTGATTGGTGGCGCAAACAACGCGCAAATCAACCGAGATTTCTTCGCGCCCACCGACGCGCTCAATGACTCTTTCCTGAAGGAAACGCAGCATCTTGGACTGCAATGCCATCGGCATGTCACCGATCTCATCGAGGAAAAGAGTGCCTCCGTCGGCAAGCTCGATCTTCCCCGGTGTTTGTTTGACCGCTCCCGTGAACGCTCCTTTTTCAAAACCAAAAAGCTCGGACTCGAGTAGATTTTCCGGTATGGCTGCGCAATTTATTGCGACGAATCTGTTTTCGGCACGCGGACTTAAACGATGTAGGGCGCGCGCGAGTAATTCCTTGCCGGTTCCACTTTCTCCGAGTAGCAAGGTAGTAACGTCGATGGGCGCAATTTTTTCGATCATCCGGCACACGCTCAGCATGCCCTCGCTCGCAGCCACTATTCCATCGAGCGGCGATTCACTTGCGAGTGATTGCAGGCGACGGTTCTCGCCCTCCAACCTGGACATGCTAAATGCCCGTTCAACCAGCAGTTGCAGCGTCTCGGTATCAACTGGTTTCTGGTAGAAATCGTAGGCACCCAGTGCCACTGACTTTAGCGCATTCTCCTGATCACCATGTCCTGTGACGACAATCACCTTCGTATGCGGTGACAGCTTGAGCAATTCCTGGAGCGTGGCC
>JABIUH010000271.1 GCA_018701055.1 Woeseia sp.
CATCGGGAAATTGACGGACTAGATTGTCGCGAAACGGTTTCTTACCCGCTTTGGTCGTGAACACTTTATCGCCGACATAAAATCGATCGTATTCATCGGCCATGGCAGCCCATTTGAGCTTGCCGTCCGTCAGGAAGTCGAATAGACGGCGGGTTCGCGTGGTTGTGCCGACGTCTCCGATGTAGTGCACTCCGACATCCCATTCGTAACCATTGCGTTCGTAGGAGTGGGTATAGCCACCCGCTGTGTAGTGCTGCTCGAGAACTGCGATCTTCCAACCCAGTTCACTCAACATTGCGGCGGTCGTCAATCCACCCATTCCTGATCCTATAACAAGCGCGTCGTAGTCCCCCTCTAAGCGATTGGGTCGATAGCGTTTACCGATTCGAAGTGTGCTGGCCTTCATTTTTGACATCGCGCAATGCTACCGGAAGTGGAGACAAACGTACGGTCAAGTTTGCCTGCCGCGCCAGCAAACAGTCTGATATCATCGATTGATGGACATTACCTTGTATGAAGCAATTGTTTCCGGTCACGCTCATCGGGTTCGACTCTTCCTCTCATTGCTGGACCTCCCCTACCAATCAGTAGTGATGGACATGCAAAAAGGCGCTCACAAAGAGCCTGAATATCGCAAGCTGAGTCCTTTAGGACAGATACCAACGCTTGTTGATGGAGATGTTGTGATTACAGACTCCACCGCAGCACTGGTTTACCTCGCGAAAAAATATGGCGACGAAAAATGGCTGCCGGAGGACCCGGTTGGCGCAGCTAGAATTCAGCGCTGGCTGTCAACCGCTTCAGGAGAATTATTTCGCGGCCCGGTTGTCGCACGAGGCGTTAAATTATTTGGCCGTGACTATCACTACGATGACGCAACCATGTGGGCCGGACGACTTCTCAAATGGATGGATGAAGAACTGAGTCACAGAAACTGGCTCGCCGCAGATCATGCAACTATCGCGGACGTCGCAATGTACAGCTACCTTCGTGTCGCCAATGAGGGTGATATAGATCTTGCCGGTTACCTGGCGGTTCTTGGCTGGCTAGAGCGCGTCGAAGATCTCGAAAATTTTATCCCAATGACCATATCGAAGTAACTAAACCTATCGCCTTTTGCATAAGCTGCCACGTTCAGCATGCATTAATAAACACCCACGTATCTTTGCACCCTGTCGTTTAACTAACGGCATGTAAACAACTTGCAGAGGTATTTCAGTCATGAAAATTTCCACAGTTACACTGCTTGGGCTAGCAGTGCTTTTCTCCGCTAGTGCAAATGCAGATGAAAGCTTAACGCTCGGCGGGTCAATCGGTTACGTCAACATCGAAAATGATGATCCCGGTTTTGATTTTGACGCCAATGATACGGGCTATAAGTTCTTCGCCAATTATACGTTCAGCAGCAATCTTGCAATCGAAGGCGGGTACGTCGATTTCGGATCACCTGAAGATATTGTTGGTGGTCTTCCTGGCGAGATCGATGCATCCGGTTGGAATATTTATGGTGTTGGCAACATCCCGTTATCCGATGACGTCAATGTGTTCGCCAAGGCCGGCGTCGTCGCATGGGAGGCAGACTCGAGCATAGATGGTTTCCTCGTCGACACCGACGACGGTACGGATCTCGCCTTGGGCTTTGGCGCACGCTGGAACTCTAGTGAATCATTCGGCATCCGCGCGGAGGTGGATTGGTTTGATATCGACGAGGCCGACAGCATCTGGATGGCATCAGTTGGATTTGAACTCCGGTTCTAAACGGAAACTCGTACTACACCAAGAGAAATGCCCATCACATCGATGGGCGACTCTCGTTGCTAGGTTTGATTTGCCAGCGCCAGCATCTTGTTAACCGTGCGCCAGTTACGCGCCGTCACCGGCACGCCAAGACAACGTTCAACGCTAGCGGCAAGTTTCGACCGCCCGATTCCGTCGGGTGCATATAAATAAAACACGTCATCCAGGAGTGCGTAGCGTTCCGTCTCGTTTTGAAGCGCTTCGAGTTTTCCCTCGTCGATGTCCGTTGGCTTCGTAGCCAAGAAAAACAGGTGCAACGACTTGGGTTCGGCCTCCCCTTCAGGAAACGGATTGGCATCACGTGCTCTGACTAGAGCGCTGGCCGACAGCAGCAAAACCATCGGCTCGAAGCCATGCTCACTTTTTACGGAGTGCCGAATCTCGTCTGGTAACAGGTCAGGACCGGATTGCGGAGAGCTGAAAACCGCATTGCCGCTTTGGATGTAGGTTTTGACATCGGTGCAGCCGAGCCCTTCCAATATCGCAACCAAAGACTTCATGGGCAGGCGATTGTGCCCTCCCACATTGATACCGCGAAACAAGGCGACCCAGTGACTCACTAGGCGAACCTAACACGCGTTCAATTCCGTATAAAGATTTGCATACATACAGTCTTTATAAGCTCAGGCATAATGCGCAACGATCCTTCCCAGACCTGCTCGAGGTTAAACCCATGACGCAATTTGGTCCTAACGCAGCCACCGTCATAATGGCCGCCACCATATTGTTTAGCCTGCTCGGTATTTATTCGAGCCCGACATTGATTAATCGAAGTTTATTCAGGCCTTATTGGCTACTGCGATCCAACCAGTACGAAACAGTCATCACGAGCGGTCTCGCCCATGCCGATCTGTCGCATTTAATTTTCAACATGGTGACATTTTGGTTTTTCGCCTTTCCGTTAGAAGCGCACATCGGCACCACAAAATTTATGGTGCTCTATGTGTTTGGCCTGGTCTTGAGTCACAGCTGCACGTATTTCAAACAAAAAGACAACTCGGACTACGCCTCGTTAGGCGCATCGGGTGCCATTTCGGCGGTGCTATTTTCCTATATTGTCTATTTCCCCAATACGAGCATGTTGATCTTGCCCTTTCCGTTTCCCATTCCGGCTGCGTTGTTCGCTGTTAGCTATGTCGCTTATTCATATTGGGCCGCAAACCAACAACGTGGCGGAATCAATCATGACGCACACCTTTGCGGTGCCATTAGCGGTGTTGTTTTTGTGGCATTGACTGACGTCAGTGCATTTCAAAACTTGACCCGCCTATTTTCGTAACCGCACCCTATGCAAATGGCATTGATAGTGGCGAGTTGGAAATTCCAATGTCGGGCAAGCCTTTGCAAATCGCGTATCAGGAGCAACATCAATGACTAATATCGGCCGTCTATTCATTATTGCGTTCTTATTCAGCGCTTTTTCTGCCGCGGCAGAACGAATTGCTGTCATCGGCACGGGCGAGGTTGCTGGAGCGCTGGGTCCGGAATTTGCCTTGCAAGGCCACGAGGTCGTTTATGGCTCACGCGATCCGTCGCGGGAGTCGGTTCAGGCCCTGGTTGAACGTACTGCTGGAAACGCATCAGCCGCAATGCCTGTTGACGCGGTCGTGGGAGCGAAATTTGTAGTTCTCGCAGTTCCCGGTGGTTTGGTCGAATCAATCACTCGCAGTTTGGGTGATCTGGCCGGCAAGATCATCATTGACCCTACCAATCACTTTGCCACCGGCGAGGACGGCCTGCCCGAAATGGCCGTTGCCACATCGAACGGCGAAATCATTCAGGCCGCCGCACCGGACGCCTTTGTGGTCAAGGCATTCAATACGCTCAATTGGAGCACTATGGTCGACCCAGAGAGCGCTGGCGGGCCTGTCTCAATCCCCCTGGTTGGAGACAACGCCGATGCCAAGGCCGCTGTAGCCACCCTGGTAGAAGGCATGGGGCTTGAGGCAATCGACGTGGGGCCCATACGTTACGCGAGACACATTGAGGGCATGCTCATCGTCTGGATCAGCGCTAGATTCCGGCCAGCGGAGAGTTTCGAGTATCACTTACGAAAATTACCCTCAAACTAGGGTTTCAAACTGAAATAGCCGTCTCAAGATTTTTTTGTGACCTAACTCCCTGCAAACTGCCCGCCCGGCTTGCACACTGCAGTGCGAGGGTCCACATCTGGCGCGGGCCCGCAAAATCATTGCAGGTTTGCCATGTACGAAGAGCATTTTGGGCTAAGTTCCCGACCGTTCGGTGCCAAAGCCGAGGGTAAAGACGTGTTTGTCGGCCCTGAGCAAACAAAAGCGACCACACGGATGCATAAGGGACTGACCCTCGGCGATTCCGTCGCGATCGTAACCGGCATGGTCGGCGTTGGTAAAACCACCGTCGTTACTCGCTCGTTGGAAACGATTGTAAACGGCCGCGTGGTTATCTGGATTGGTCGAATGCGACTAGACTCAGACGAACTGATGGCACTGTTGCTGGCCGGGTTTGGCGTGAGTTCCAGAATCAAGGGAACCGTCCGTAAATTTGTCACTTTAAAACGATTACTGCTCGAACGAGCGGCAACTGTCGCGCCAGTTGCGATTGTCGTCGAGGACGCACAAAGAATCGGCGTCGACGCATTGGCTGAACTTGAAGCATTGACAGCTACCGACGCTGGCGACGGCACAAGCGCTAACATCATTCTTATGGGGCAAACCAGCCTGAACGAATTTCTGCTGGAGCCTGATCTCGCGAGATTAAAACAACGTGTACGGCTACGGCAGAATATTGAGCCACTCACCGCGACAGAGGTGCAGGGATACTTGAAACACTGTATCCGTGAAGCTGGCGGGAATTACGATTTAATTTTTGCTGAAGGTGTTGCCGATCTCGTTTACCAGTGCTCGGGGGGAATTCCGCGCGTGATCAACAATGTGTGTGAAGCGGCGATGACAGCGGCAATGGACGAACATTCTGCTCAGGTAACGTCAGCACTTTTCTCACAGGTCGCAGCGGAAACCTGGGGTTACGTAACAGCATCTGTAGAGACTGCTGCGATAACTCCAGACGATGACATCGAAAATGTTTTGGTCGATCCAACCGAAGCAGAAAATCCCGCCACGACTGAGACGTCAAGTCGTACCGCAGAAAAAGCTGCGGTTTCGCAAGATGACTTAGAATCGCAAAACGAATATTTTCAGAACGAAACAGACACCGCGGCCTCATCCATTGAAGACGACATCTCAACCCCTAGCGGTGACCAGTCAGCAACCTCAGCGGAGGCTGAACTCGCAACTCCTAGTCTCAACGAGATAGTAGTCCCTCCTGAGGATGGGGTAAAAGCATCTAAACACGGCGAACCGGATATCGATTGGGAGGCGATTGCGCCACCTGCCCTGCGAACGCGCGAAGACAGTAACGAACAAACATTTTCGACCAAAGAATCATCGCAAAATCCCACGAGCGCACGCGAGCTTATCGTCGAATCAGGAAATCGCCCCCATATTGATACTGTGATTTCCGTTAGTGAGAGTGAGGTAGAAAACACCCACCCAACGCAAGAAGGCGTAGCAGAATCGCAACCAGAAGCGCCCGAGGTGACTGACACAGATAGGCCCAACGACTCACCCGAATTTGACCTTAGCGCATTACCGGAGCTTATCAACGACACACAACCCGAGCTTCGCGAGCTTCCCGAAATCACTGATGGACCCGCAGTAGCAATCAAATTCCCGACGTTGTCGGAATCTGAGGCAACACTCGGAGACGCCCAGTCTGAAATACCAACGCTAGTCCCCCGCATCGAATCAAAACAAAGATTTGAGGCACTTGATCCTACAACCTTACCCGCGAAAATAATTGCTGAGCAAGAAGAGTCAGATAGCGAAGAGAGCCTCAAAGAAGATGAACTGCGTGATCTCGATACAGCACTCTCGGTTGAAACCGAATCGACTAATATAATGGCAGGCATTACGGCCAATCTGGAAGACGTCTCCAGCGTGGCACAAGAGATCAACGCCGCGTCACCTGTCACAGAACAAACAACGGCCGAGGATTCCAATTCGACGAATGAAGAATCCGTGACAACAACAGACGTTGTGACAACAGGCCTGAATTTAGATGAAATGAGGGAGCTAGTCACTTCGCACGATAATGCGGATACCGGCGACACGACAACGTCGTTAGAATTGCCAACATTGTCCGATTCGATTCGATGCGCATCACCATAGCAGCAGAAGATCCAGATATCGAACCAGCTTTAGCTTTAGACGTCGCACCGGACTCAGAGATCGACGAAGAAGAGACAGAGGCGGGAATGTTCGACCAGCTCGATCCATTGCCCGATTTCGATACTTCTGACGAGGTCAAGATACAAACTGACCACGCGTCATACAGCGCAACATTTACTGACGAAGACGGCGCGATCTCTGTACCCAATTTAACGATCGCGAACAATTTCGATAAATCCAAAAATGACATCGATGCCCTGGAAGCGGCGTTGGAAGCCGCAAAGCAAGGCAAGATCAACGCGCCGCCTCCGATCAAACACGAACTCGCAACGGAACTAAACGGCCGCGCGAATGTGCGTGAAGAAGAAACTGTTCTCGAAGCAAAAGTTATCGATATCCCGCAAACCACGATTGATGATGAGCTGAACAAACAGCAGCTGCCTCCGATTGATCTCGACAAGCTGGCGCAGGAAATTGGTACTCCTGATTCTCTGGAAGATTTTAGTGCAAGCATGGCCGAAACGCTTTTCGGCAGCGAGGCATTTGACCAAATTGCAGCTCACGTCACCGCAAACCCTCCCGCCAGTGACGTAAACCCTGTCGCGTTAGTCGAAGATGCCTCGCCGGTGCAGCTAATGGAAAGCGATATTCCGGCAGCAGCGAATGACAAGGATGAAAACGTTCTGATTCTGGAATCTAAAATTCCAGTAATTTCGGCGGCAACCAGCAAAAAGGACGAAAGCCTAGTGGCTCTGGAGGCTGAAGTTCCAGTAAAACCAGCACCAAGCCTTCCAAGATTCACAAGCAACCCGCCCATTGTGAAAATGACGAGTGAAATAGATCTCAGCGCGTCGATAGCCATGCGAATCGATATTCTGAATAAGGCGATAGACATCAAGAATATTGCCAAATTGGCGCTCGAAGAAAAATCGCAAAAGAAATCTGGCGGATTGTTTAGCCGTTTTCGAAAATCATCCTAGCTAAAAAAACTTCTTCCCAATTAGCGATCCGCGTAACCCGTTAGTTCGACATAGCCCCGGCCTGTAACCGACCGATTCCCGTTGCTACCCGTAACGTCGACCGCGCCTTCCCAATAACGAACATTGGTGATGAGTTCCTGATTTTCCAAAACCGGCGTCACGGTTAAGGACAAATCCTTCGACGGAATGGTTATCTGCCATTTCGCTGGATAAACGTCGCCGCGATCATTAACCCATGTATCGAGAACATTGATTGATACGTCTTGACGCTCAAGGTGGAGCGGATTGCCGGTCGAATCGATCCAGGTTCCCGCTGAATGTCGGTCTGATGAGCCATCGTTACGTCGAATATCGTAGAACATGAGCTCATTGCCGTCTGACAACTGTAAAGCAAACCAATCCCACCCTTGCTGCTCCGCAGAAAGCGCACTGCTACCCCATTCCCGATCCAACCAGGAGAGCCCACTGACCGCATAGCTCGTCGCCCCAATATGCACCGAGCCTTCGCTTTTCAATCGACTGAGTGAGTAGTAATAGGATGCATTACCTGCCTCAGCCGACTTTTGCGACAATCCGTCTATGCCATTGAGGATGGGTGGCTTTCGCGATGACAACTGTAATTCGACGCCAAATTGTTCACCATCAACTCCATCACCGTGAGCGGTCAGTTGCCAAATTGGTTCATCGCCGCCTTGATCAATTTGTCGAATCGACCAATCATCCAACCACACTTTAAACGGATCTCCATTCGCGCCCGCCAAACCTGCACCGCCGCGCGAATATCGTTGTGCGACATGAAACTCATCACCTGTTACGTCAGTAATCGCGAAATGCGCAATAAAAACCTGATTCGTCTGCCACGCCGAGTCTTTTTCATCTGTGATTTGTGGCGTTAACGAGAAGCGGAAAAACGTTAACTCGTAACCGAATAACGCATTATTCGGCCCAATGAGATTTCCAGTGACGTACCACCATTCATTTCGAAATTCGCTGTGTGGACCATGATCCGCAGGAAACTCGAATGACCGTGGAGACAGCACCAAAGGAAATCCCGATCGATGGTCAGCGCCTAACAAATCTGACAATCTCGACGCGCCGAGCAAGACGTCAGGACGATAACGGTCGGGTGGTGCGGCATCACCGCAACTGACTAAATTCATTATTATTAAATATATAACAATAAGATAGCGTATCTTCTTCACGTCGAATATCATTATTCATCACGCATGGCTAAGGCGGGACGACTTCTCGCTGCGTACCACGATGGATAGATACCCGCGAGCAATGCCGACCCTACCGCTAACATGACAGCGGTGAACAGCACGGTAGACGGGACCGTGAAATCGATATTCCAACCAAATGCTCGCCGGTTAATTACCTCAATTAGCACCCAGGCCATCATTAAGCCCAACGGGATTGCTGCCACACCACTCAGGAGCCCGATAAAGCCGGTCTGAACACTCACGAGCACACCAACCTGCCCTGGCGTCATCCCCAGAGCACGAAGGATCCCAATTTCCTTCGTACGCTCCAACTGCAATGCCATCATGGCGCCGAAAATTCCAATCACTGCTACCACCACGGCCAGCCAATACAGCACGTTGGTAATGACGAATGTCCGATCGAATATTTGCAGAGAAAACTCACGAATTTTTGCATTGCTATTCATGATCAGCGCCTGACGACCATCGGCTACGGCACGCAATTTCTCCATTATCTCCTGAGCGACGACGCCTGGCTCAAGGTAGAGCCCAAGTGAATCGGTCTGAGGGTCGTTAAAGTAGCGGATGTAGACCTCGCGGCTGATCAAAATGGCGCCATCATTCGAATCGTAGTTTTGGAATACTGCTGCTATTTCGAACGCAACCTCACCTGTGCTTGTATTCAGCTTAACTCTGTCACCGCGACCCACGTCAAAACGGTAGGCATAAGCATCAGAAACAAACACCGCGTTGCCCGAACGGAGCTCCCGCCAGGCAAGGTCAGGGTCACCGTCGCGAATCCTGACGTTCGCAGGCGCATTTGCATTGGATTGCGTCGCGATGATTCGCGTCCGTCCCGCACTATCCTCCAGCCATGCACGTCGACTGCTGCTGTACCCTGCGATGCCAGGTATCGCGATCAATTCTTCCATTAACGCGGGATCCAGCGAGCCTCGGCGTACGCCGACGTAAACATCAGACTGCAGGGTTGTATTAAGCCAGTCGCTGACGGACCCACGAAAACTTTCAACCATCACGCTAACGCCGACAGTTGCGGAGACGGCAATCGTTAATGCAATGACGGCGACGCCAGTACGGCTAAGGCTTTTGCCAACACTGCCTACCGCAAGGCGGCCAGCAGTTCCTGCCAATACAAAAGCCGGACGCTCCAACGCCCTCGACATGTACTGCAAGAACAGTGGAATTCCCAACGCAAACCCTAGAATTAGCAGGAATAGTGCCGACAGCCCTGCACCCAAACTCCTCCCGGACAGCCACAATATCAATACGGCTACCGCTACGAACAACACGCCAGCCCAACACAGACGCGACAAATTGCTACTAACTTTGGATTCCAAAACGGAGCGCGTCAATGCAAGACTGGGCTGATAAGACGACGCTTCGATGGCCGGCACTGCGGCGGCAACAATGGTTGCACCCAGGCCGGCTATAAAACCTTTGAGAATCGTCATTGACGCGAGGCTCACATCAGTCACGTTTACGGCGAAATAGTGATCGCTCAGCGTACGAGCCACCATGACCAGCAATTTCTCGCCGAGCCAGACGCCAAGCACGACACCCAGAAGCGCGCCAAGGAAACCCAACACGGCTGCCTCTCCCAAAATTAATCGGTAGATTTGCCTTTGGGTTACGCCGAGCGCTCGCAATACACCAATTAGAGGGCGGCGCTGCAAAACAATGAAGGCGACACTGTTGTAAATCAGAAAAACACCAACGAGCAATGCCAACAGACTCATCGCAAATAGATTCGTCATAAACGCATCACTCATTGCAGCCGTTGTTTGCGTACGCCCTGCTGCGCTGAGTAGTTCGATGCCGGACGGCAGTTCTGTACGAATGCGGCTGAGGAGGTCCTCATCACCAGCCGCAACTTTGACATCAATACGCGACAGCTTGCCCGCCATGTTCAGCCATCGCTGTGCATCCGAGATGTCCGCCACCATTAGACCACTCATTTGCTGAGTCGCCTCTCCACCCGGAATACCAGCGAATGTCGCCGTATGCGAAATACCGTCTGCAACCAGCGAAAACTTGTCACCAACAACAACTTCCAGTTCTGCGACGGAATCTGCCGCGATCAGTACCTGACCACTACCGCTTAACATATCGCGGATGAGGGTCTCAACATCGTTGCCACCCCGAGCATTCTCTCCGGAAGCGGCCGTCACCCGCGACGAGAACGTTCGAAACTCCCGTTCAGCAAAGACATCGACTCCAAGCAATTGCACGTTCCGATCAGCAACCAATACACTGCCTGTAACGATTGGCGCAATTGACCGAATGCCTGCCTGCACCCGCAGTTGGGTATAAAGAGCTTCGTCAATTCCGCCTGGTCCGCCGACAATTTGATGCGTGGCATCGCCGTTGATCGTCTCCATTGATGCGACGAATGCGTTTCTTGAGCTTTGATTAGCGATGTCAACCGCGACCATTACAGCAACGCCAATACAGATCCCTAGGATCGCCTGAGCGAGTTGCCAGGGATGACGTCGCAGGTATCCCAAACTTGCACGGGTTAAGACTGACATCAGACCGACAATCGACCGTCTCTGAGTTCCAATACTCGATCGCAACGAGCCGCGACCTCGGCACTATGTGTGGCGATGATCATCGATCCACCCACTTTGCGTACCACTGCGAACAGAAGATGTAGAACGTCTGCCGCGGTTCTGCCATCCAGATTCCCAGTCGGTTCGTCAGCAAGCAATAGCGCTGGCTCATGGGCGATGGCCCTCGCGATCGCGACA
>JABIUH010000186.1 GCA_018701055.1 Woeseia sp.
GGCCACGCCGAGGTATTGCTGTTCGGCGGGCTCGGTTTGGCCGTACTGATTATCGGTGGGACGTTTATTCATGAGGCATATGGCGCTATGGCGGATCGTCTCATGACAGTGACCGGCTCTATGATTCTCGCGGGCACGCACTATCGAAACTATCGCTTTGCCAAAAAAGACCTGCAGTCAATTTCTTAGATTGGTAAGCAAATCATCGCGGTTATATTTTTTTGCCAATTCCAACGCATGCATTCGATCTTCAGCTTTCGGTCGCCATTGTGGATCAATGTGTACGCATGTGGAGATGAGCTTTAAGGCACGTAACTCCTCTTCGTGGTGTAGCAAGTGTGCGAAATGTGTTTGTGCAAAAAACAGAGCAGGTTCTTTAACTTCCCACTTCATCATCGCTGCAAAAAACCAATCACTCGCAACACATACATCGGGCTCCTGTTTAATCCAATCCAGAATGTGCGCGAAGCCGCCGTCACGATTGCCGCGACTGATAAACCCGTACGCGTGGCTCACGACCTTCTCACGCGCTTTGTCGAGATCGCTCGCAATATCGTCCGCAGTCGCTTCCAGCGACGCCTCGATTTCAACCTCGTATGGCACCTCTTTGGCATGCAGGACAGCGCCGGTAAAAGTGAACAGCAAAACCACCTCGTAAACGACCAACCACTCCAGCAAAATCATCGATGCGCCCTCGCCGGCGAGCATACGAATGCCAATACTCATCGCGACAAAAATGGCGGGGATGAACAGATAGGCTGGCCCACAAATTCGTACCATGCGAAAAATAGCACGTGGACTTAAGCTTTCAAGCGGTGATCGGGTAATCGCGAGAATTGCGATCGAGGCTGGCAGTAAAAACAGCACCAAGACACTATACAAAGCGACAGCGACAGTGCCGAAAGGCGATACCGTTATACCTCCCCAAATGAGAATCGCGACCAGCACCAATGGCGCGAGGCTCCACAGCTTGTCTGCGAGGCCGAAGAGTTCCGCATCCAGAGCTGGCGCGTCGTTGCCGTTCGCACGTGCCTCGAGAATAAACAGTAAGTAACGGAAGAACCCGGGTAACGCCCAAATAATCAAAATAGTTGCGCCAACAATCCCAACTACCGGAATAACCACAATAGCGATTTTGGCAATGCTGTAGATAAACCAGAAAAACAATGCCGCCAAGGGAATTGCCATTTCGGTAAACGGGTATAGAAATTCCTTTGCTACATCAGCGGGCTTCATCATGACCCTTGTCATCAACCGGAACCGGGTCGTAACCAGAACCGCCCCAGGGATGGCAGCGACCTATCCGTCTGAGCATCAGCCACCCACCTTTGAAACCACCGTGTATCTGTAACGCCTCTTGTGCGTAAGCGGAACACGATGGTTCGAACCTGCAATTAGCACCGATCAATGGCGAAACAAGCGTACGGTACAGCCACACCAGACCCTGCAAAGGCCAGGCAAACAAATGGCTAAGCGTTCGCATTCAGTACTCCGTCACGGCCTCAGCAGCGTGTGCGTGAATGGCTTCCAGCATCGCTGCGAGCCCGTTACTGCGCGTTGGGCTCAGGTGTTGCGCCAATCCAAGTGCGGCTACAAAATCAGTTGACGAATCGACAATGTCCTGGGGTTCCCGACCAGTGTAAATGCGAAGTAAGACCGCGATTAACCCCGAGACTATTGCCGCGTCGCTGATCGCCTGAAAATGAAGGCGGCCATTGATCATTTCAGCCACAAACCAAACTTGCGACTGGCAACCCTTGATTTTGTTGCGATCAACTTTTGCAATTTCCGGAAATGCCGGCAAACGACGTCCAAGATCGATAATGTATTGATATCGATCCATCCAGTCGTCGAAAAATTGAAATTCCTCGACTAGAGCAGCCTGTGCATCCTGCACCTCGCTCATTAGCTTCTGCGCCAACGTGCGCCGGATGGGCCATCTTCAATTGTGACGCCCTGGGTCGCCAATTGATCGCGAATTTTATCGGCGGTTGCAAAGTCACGGTTCTCCCGCGCGTCCTTGCGTTGTATCAACATCGCGTCAATCTCATCATTGCTGAGATCACTACTGCCTGGATCGGAAAACCAGTCTTCGGGATCAATTTGCATGATACCCAGTAGATCCCCTCCCGCTAACAAACCAGCCGCGAGCGCATGCCGTTCCTGCTCGTCAGTCGATTTGTTCAATTGCCGAGCTTGCGTAAACATTTCTGCCAGCGCCTTTGGAGAATTAATATCATCTTCGAGAGCGGCAATCACTGTCGCCGGTACCGCTACGCTTTGCCGTTCCGCAGCAGAAACTTCAATGCCTCGCACAGCACCATAGAGTCGATCGAGCATATTGCGCGCACCCTCGAGCGCCGCGTCCGACCAATCCAATGGCTGTCGGTAATGTGCGCCCAGAAGCGCCAGGCGAATCAATTCGCCCGGAATCGTTTTTACCATGTCATGGACTAACAGCACGTTACCCAGAGATTTCGACATTTTGGTGCTATCGAGGCTTAGGAAACCGTTGTGAACCCAATAGCGTGCGAATGGCACGCCATCATGGGCGCAGGTGCTTTGCGCCATTTCATTTTCATGATGGGGGAAAACCAGATCCTGACCGCCAGCGTGAATATCCACCGTCATACCCAGGTGTTTTTTCGCCATCGCTGAGCATTCAATGTGCCAGCCAGGACGGCCACGACCCCATGGGGAATCCCAGCCTGGCAACTCGGGTGTCGATGGCTTCCACAGAACGAAATCGTGCGGAGAACGTTTGTAGGGCGCAACTTCGACGCGCGCACCGGCGATCATTTCTCGAATGTCTCGTTTAGACAAAGCGCCATAATCCGAATTGGCCGTGACGTCAAAAAGCACGTGGCCGTCGGCTTCGTAGGCAAATTCCTTTTCGATCAGTGTCGAAATAATCTCAACCATCTCGACGATGTGTTGCGTCGCACGAGGTTCTATATCCGGCAAGCTTACACCGAGCATGCCCATGTCATCGTTGTAGGCTTTGATAAAGCGTGCGGTGATCTCCTCGATCGGTTTGCCCGTATCGATCGATGCCTGATTAATCTTGTCATCCACATCAGTGATGTTTCGAGCGAACGTTAATTTGTAAGTGCGCCGCAGCAATCTCGCGAGTAGATCAAATACCACTGCAGGCCGCGCGTTGCCGATGTGAGCGTAGTTGTAGACCGTTGGCCCACAGAGGTACATCGTCACCTCGCCTTCTTTCAAAGGTTCGAATGCAATCTTTTTGCCGCGCAATGTATCGTGTAGATGGAGCGTCATACTATCGATGCCGATAAGGTTTTGTTTGCATAGGGCGCAATGATAACAGTGTCACTATTGGTGCGCTCGGTCTCATACAATCAGCGGAGCACGCTAGCAATTGAATAAAAAATCACGAAACCTTACTGCCACCAGTCTAGAACCGCCCCTTGGATTTGGGTAGGCGCCCCTTGCGACGTTTGGAAGCCACCGATTGTGGCTCCTGAAGCGCGATTGCCTTCGCCTGATAAGTGTATTCGATGGTGCCTATCAGCCACAGCAAGTAGGCAGATAACTCGATGAATTCTTCGACTGCCATTTTGACGACACGATGATAGTCATCCCCAAGAATTGCCATCCACAAGGGTGCATGTCCGACCAAGGGCACAAAGGCGAAAATGATGCACGCTCCGGCGAACAGCAGAGTCATTCCGGGCGAGGGCCATAGTCTGAACCAGGCAATTCGTATCCGCTTGCGATGCCGATACGAATATGCAATTAGCAAAGCCGCCGTAATGCCAACGAGCAATTGCCAAAAGTTATCGGCAATGTACAGATCCAGAAAGTAGTCCAACTCGCGAAAAAAGAATACCAACGCCGTTCCACCGAAAACGATTGCCACAGGACGTTGCGGTTGACAGTGGGTCGCAACCCAGGCGTAAAGCAATCCAGAAACGGTCAGAATGCCAATCTGGATGAGTTCCACTGGCGAATACTCACTGGTACCGATCGCATCACCCGTGTTAGCAAACTCTTGTAGTCTCAGACTGCCCGGCGAAGCGATTTCCAAGGCCGTCAACAGCCAGGTTAGCAAGCCGATTCCTAAGAAATACAGTAGATATCGAATAGGTGCCATTAATCGCTCGGAAAGTTGAAGTTTCAGTGGCAGTTTGCCCACTGCCAACAACAACTACTAGTTAGTCATTCCTCTGCGTGTAACTAATTGTTTCTACAAAGGGTCTGCACGCCCGAAATATCCGTAACGAGAAAGTGTCGCTGCGAGGAATACTTTCAACCGCACAGTTTCCCGGCCTCACGAAGCCGAAACAAAGGCCCGTCCGCACCATCAATCAGCCCGTAGTCGACTAGCCATTCACGCGCATCACCCGCATCGCCGCTGAACCAATTCTCAGTTTTTCCGAGCCGAAAACTGTAACCCCAATTATCCATGTCCTGCATCAATCTGAACCGACCGACACCGAGAACAAAGTCTGCGAGTATGATTTGCAAATAGCAGACTGCAGACTCTTCAAGATCATCGCTACCGGCGTTTCTGTCCAGATGCTTACGGCGTTCATCACACATGCAAATGATGTGACTGATTTCATGCAGCATCGAATGTATCGGCGTATCAGATCGAACAAAAACGGATAGACCTTTGATGCCAGCCTCCGGCTCGCCCCAAAAACTCCCGGTAATGGTTTCCCCATCGGCAATGCGCTTTACGGTTAAGCCGTAGCGATGAGCCAGATTGTCGATGGCTGCATACTCGACATCGCCGACACGCAAAACACCCGTCTGAACTTCAGGGGTTGTCATCAGGGACGGATAATAGCTCGGTCATGTAGCGGAAAGCTGAATCAGAACAACGCGGATAAGGTCGTCGACAATGGCTTCACGCAAAAGTTGTTCTTCTTTTTCTTTACCAAGTACCAGAGTCTCGTCCCAGATGTAGTCGCGCGTTAATGTCAGATCTCGCTCGGCAAGAATGACTTTGTCCGTCGCGACAACGCTGTAAATGATCGTGTAATAGACCTCGAATTCGCGCGGCACATTACGCGCCGAAACCGACAACACACGTTGTCCGGTATCGTCGCCACGAATGGAAAATGTTGCCGTTGCATCCTTGACGGAATCGACAACCTCAACACCGACATGTCTCAGCGCATCTCTTATCTCTCGATAAAAAAGGCTGTGCCGATTGTTGGCGTCGATATAGGTTTTCGACATTTCCGGCGGCAAAGTTGCGGCGCCACGAAGCTGAAACCCGCAACCGGACAGAAATACAAAAATCAATAAAAATAAGCGTCTATATAACAATGTTTACCAACCGCCCTGGGACGACAATTTGTTTGCGTACTTCTTTGCCATCAATGAATCTCCGCACGTTTTCGTCAGCCAATGCAACCGCAGCGACCTGATCGCGATCGGCATCCGCAGCGACTGAAACACGTCCGCGTAACTTTCCGTTTACCTGTACGACTATCTCAATCATTTCCTGTTCAAGTGCCAACTCATCAAAGATCGGCCAAACTTCATCGACGACTGCGGTTTCATGTCCCAGGACGGCCCAAAGCTCGTGGCAAATATGCGGGACTATCGGTGACAAGAACAACACCACCGCATCCAGTGCTTCGCGCACGACCGCGTTACTCTGCCCTGACGTGTCTTCATGACGCATCACCGCATTTAGCAACTCCATGCTTGCAGCGACAGCAGTATTGAATGTATAGCGGCGACCCATGTCATCGCTCACTTTTGCGATCGTTTGGTGCGTTTTTCGCCGTAGCTCTTTCTGCACATCGTCCAGCGCTGCTACATCTAGCTCCGGCACGTCGCCAACGTCCGCATGCTTGTGAACTGCGGTCCAGAAACGTTTCAAAAAGCGGAAGGCACCTTGCACTCCATCGTCGGAATATTCCAACGACTGTTCCGGTGGTGCAGCAAACATCATGAACAATCGAACTGTATCCGCACCATACTTGTCGATCAGGTCTTTTGGATCGACAGTATTACCCTTGTTCTTCGACATTTTGGCGCCGTCTTTCAAAACCATGCCTTGGGTCAGAAGATTCGTAAATGGCTCGTCGGCAGCTGACAGACCGACATCGCGCATGACCTTTTGGAGAAAACGCGAATACAGCAAATGTAGAATCGCATGCTCAACGCCGCCTGTGTATTGATCAACAGGCATCCAATAGGCTTCGCGTTCATCCAGCATGGCAGTGCTGCAATCGTGGCTCGCGTAACGCGAGAAATACCAAGACGACTCAACGAAGGTGTCAAACGTATCGGTTTCGCGTTTCGCCAGTTTTCCGCACTTAGGACAATCAACCTCATACCACTCTGGCATATCCTTTAGCGGCGAACCTACTCCCGTGACGGCCACGTCCTCCGGCAATACAACAGGCAATTGGTCTTCCGGCACCGCCTGAGCATCGCAGTCGTCGCAATAAATGATCGGTATAGGCGTGCCCCAATATCGCTGTCGAGAGACACCCCAGTCACGCAGTCGATAATTTACCGTTCGCCGACCGCGACCGTCTGTCGCGAACCGCGCTTCAATCGCATCAAACGCCTCTTCAAACGACATACCATCGATAAAGCCCGAATTGATGACACGACCTCGCTCGACATAAGCACCAGCCGTAATATCGATGCCCGAGCCATCCATTGGTTCAATCACTTGTGTGATGGGCAAGCCATGTTTAGCA
>JABIUH010000447.1 GCA_018701055.1 Woeseia sp.
CATCGTTTTTCTCGACGTAGCCAACGTACCAACCCACAGCGAGCTCACTACCCGTCCATCCAGACTTTGCATAAATTGTGTAGTCGCTCGGCGATTGATCGTCGCGCATAATCGTTTTCAAGATATCAATATGTTCACGCCGAAACGGAACCGAATCGCTAACCAGGCGACTCAGAAAATTGATTTGCTCAAGCGCCGAAACCTGCAGCTCACCATTCAACCAGAACTGATCAACTTGATCGCCAATCCGTTGATTGCCGTAATTCGCGTCCATCAACGCCGTTCGATATCGACTCTCACCAACGTTCCGGGCGATCTCCTGATAGCACCACACGCATGAGACTTTAAATGCAGACTGTAACGTCTGATCTTTGTTCCATGCATCCAATCCACGTTTCGTGCCGTCCCATTGAAATGCCGAGTCTTTCGAAGTTACGACTCCTACATCAAGCGCTATCAAGGTGTTTAGGATTTTGAATGTCGAAGCAGGTGACAATTGCCGTTTCGCCCGTTTTTCGTTATGCACGTGAAGCGTTTGCCCGTCTGACGAGGCAACGACAAATGTTCCCTCGACGCCTTCGGCTTGAAATACATCGGCAACCGAATTGAGGCTAAATCCTGCCTGATCCGTCGTCGTGTCAGCCTGGACGATCGATGCAATAAATAGCAATACAATTGGACAGACCAGCTTCATTCACTAGGTTCCTTTACCCACCTTGGGTCGCAAGCAGACATCAAAATCGATAGTACCTTAACCGCCGCTTTTAAGTAGCGCGCGGCACGTTCTGTGAGATCAAAGAACACCGGTTGCCCGGTCAGCCTGCGATGGCCTATTCCTCGGCGGTGCGACAATCCGTTTTTCTATTGTCAATCTACGCTCACACGAAAACCTTATGCGAGACGTTGGACTCGACTCGACTATTGGCATTAAGGCAATAAAGTTCGTCGCTATGTCAGGTTCGAAATCGGTGAGCGATCGGCAATCAACCTTCCCGATAGAACCTAAGAACGATTTATTCAATCGATCGCGGTACCGCGTGTGGATTTTCGCGACAAAGAATCTCGATCAAATCTACGAAAATGCGCTTAGCGGCAATGTAGACAGATCGTCTGGCCCGGCCAATATCCGCAGTCCTTGCTTAGACGCACGAAGAACACGGCTTTTGCGCGACCCGGGTGTTTTCCCGATAGCGGTCTTCAACATTTGACCAAATGCTACACATTATTCGGTTTGCCCACCGCCCATCCACGCGGTGCCAATTTGACAAACAGTGTAGGATTAAATGAGGGGACAGATCATGACTACAAAAATACGGCTACTGGTATTGCTGGCCTGCCCACTGCTCCTAACAGCGCCCGCGTTAGCGATGGCCGAAGAAATCGATAAACCCGGCGCGCGAAAGTGCATACCTACCCGCAGATTGACGAGTACAGCGGTTATCGATGACCGCAATGTTTTGTTCTACATGATAGGCAAGACTGTCTACCGCAACATCCTACCGAATCAATGCAAAGGCCTGACGGGTAGAGCGTTCACCTATGCCAGCATGGCAGGAAGCCTGTGTAACTTTGACACGATTCGGGTAATGAAAGGCGGACACAGTGCCTACGGCCCGTTGTGTCGACTCGGGAATTTTTACGCGGTCACCGACGACGATATTCGGGAGATCATCGCACTACTGAATAAAAAACCGGCGGCGAAACAATTACCGTCAGCGGAAGTCGAAGAAGTCACGGTAGAAACCGACCCGGAAGCGGATCAGAACTAAATTTAAACACGCGATTAAGCGCATCCCAATCATATGTTTTTACGATATACGTAACGACCCACAATAAGGCTGACCTGCCCGTCGTCGTCGACGCGAAAGTTCACAGGCGATTTGCGGCCGTTATTAAGCGTATAAAAATCGAGTGAGTTGTACGCCGCGTCCTCTGGAATCAATGGTGTCTGTCCGCCGCCTGATTGCTGGAGATACAACATGCCTTTTTCGCTAACCACATCAATTGTTTCTACGTCGCGATAAACAGAGTACGCACCAACAAGTTGCTGCATTCGCTTCACGATCCCGAATGCGGGTACGGCAGTATCTGGATCCTCCCCCATCAGGATTGCCAAGACAGCTTCACCAATCGGCGCGTAGCTCATGCCGCTTGAATTCCCCATCATCACAACGCCAATTTTTTCCCCTGGGACCAAAGCCATATGGGCGGTTGATACCGCTATCGAACCACCGTGGTCGATAAGCAATTTTCCGAGGAAATCCGGTGTGACGCCAACGCCGAAACCGTATCCAGTCGTGCCGTAATAGCCATCTGGTTCGCGAATATGCAGGCGTTGCATGTCACGCATTGATCGCTGACTAATCAGTTCACCGCCCGAATGCTTCCCCGCATCAATTAGCATATTGAGGTAGAGCGACATCTCCGTAACCGAGCTCGTTATGCCCCCCGCTGCCGTCAAAAAGCTGAAGGCTTTGTTGTCGACGGGGTTCGGATAGGGGAAGTTCGTCGCTTCGACGCCATCGGCCGTTTTACGATGCGGCGTCAGGTGGTCGGGATCAGCATACAACTGATCAATGTCGAAGGTGCTTCGCGTCATTCCCAACGGATGAATGACGTTCTCCGTCACATATTCGTGAAACGGCAGTCCCGACACGTTCTGGACAATTGCGCCGAGCATGCGCCAGGCTGCGTTGTTGTAAAAGAAATGCTCCCCCGGGGAAAATACGATTTCGTCCTTCGCGCCGTTGACGAAACGGAAGAAGTCGTCGGAACTGCTCATCGGAACGCCCGTATCCTCACCTAAACCACGTGACAACAAAACAGTAGATGAAGCAAGACTTGGAAAACCGGGACTATGACTTAGAAAATGCCGAATTAGAATTGGCTCATTCGGCCGCCCAAGTTCGAACGGCAGGTGCTTGGCGATCGGGTCATCAATGCTCAGCTTTCCTTGTTCTGCGAGCTGCAGAATCGAGATCGCAACAAAGCTCTTGGTAATGCTACCGATTCCGAAAAGCGTGTCAGTAGTTGCGGGCAGATTTTTGGCAGGATCTCGCGCACCGAACGCATCGGAATAAATAATTTCACCGTCGCTCACGACGGCAATTGCGAATCCC
>JABIUH010000196.1 GCA_018701055.1 Woeseia sp.
CGCTTGTCGGAAATGCTCAGAACGCCTTTTTCCATGTCGATGTCAATGTCCTCTGCCTTTACGCCGGGTACATCTGCTCGCAATAGAAAGCGGGCATCTTTTTCGACAATATCAACGTGCGGAAGCCAGTTTGTGGCCTCTTTTTCGCCATTGGTGACAGTGCTAAGACCGTGCCGTCTAGTTGCTAGGCCACTGACGTCGTGGTGCAACAAGTTGGTCAGATTCCACGGTTCGAATCAACTTATATTCATTTTACAAACTCCTCATTTAACTCTGTTTTCTGCTAGCGCAGAATCGAATTGCACCGACTGATTGAAGCCATTAATTGGGATGCAAGAAGCGTTTTCAAGGTGTGAACAAGGACGAAAAATCGTGTCATGAGGGGCAACGTTAAGCGCTAGAAAGGCGTACGGGCGTTTTACTTAATGCCACTATATGTTGTGGATTGGATATTTTACGTTAGGGTCTTTTATTTGCCTTTGAACTTAAAGACGTTTTTCTAGAAGATTTTATAAATCATTGTTTTTTATTAATATAGCGTCATACGAAAAAAACAGAATATGTCTTGACAGTCGGGGTCAGCGAGCATAATCTTATTACTTAGCAGGCACCACATCTTGTGCCAACTATAAAGAGATTCTGAAGCCAAATTGGCACTTGCCGCTCGAGTTTTGGGCAACGGCAAGCGGGGTACTATTCGCTTTATGAAATGGTCATTTCATAAGTGTGTGGTAGAAGGATCGGAGTCTCCTCAAGGATTTTTTGGGAGTAGAGCACCACATGAAGTCGGCAGTAAATCTTCAAGCGCAGTCTGTAGCAGAAATTACTTTTCAATCAGCTTCATTGGATATATGGAGCACGAAATACCGACTGTGTGCGAAAGACGGTAGCGTCATCGATGAGAATATAGACGATACGTATAAACGGGTCGCACGTGCGCTCGCCGATGTAGAAGTCGAATCATTGCGTGATGAGTGTTACCAGCAGTTTCTGTGGGCCTTGCGTTCGGGTGCGATTCCGGCAGGCCGTATTATTTCCAATGCGGGAGCCCAGGAGCACAAACCAGCAACCTCCACGATCAATTGCACTGTGTCAGGCACGGTTGCGGATTCGATGGATAATATCCTTAATAAGGTGCACGAGGCCGGCCTCACATTGAAGGCGGGATGTGGTATCGGCTACGAATTTTCCACATTGCGACCAAAAGGCGCGTATGTCACCGGAGCGGGCGCCTATACGTCAGGTCCCCTGTCGTTCATGGATATCTACGACAAAATGTGTTTCACCGTGTCGTCGGCAGGCGGCAGGCGTGGCGCCCAAATGGGTACGTTTGATATCGGGCATCCGGATGTCATGGAGTTCATCAGAGCTAAGAGAGAAGACGGACGACTGCGGCAATTTAATCTTTCATTGCTAGTAACAGATGAATTTATGCAGGCAGTGAAGAGTGACACCGACTGGCAGTTGGCGTTTCCAGTAACACCGAAAGAAGTAGAGCAGGACAAGCTCAATATCGACGAGCCAGGACAGTTTGTGTGGCGAGAATGGCCAGAGCCCGATAACTACGTTCGCAATAGCGAAGGTCTCGTGTGTTGCAAGATCTACAAAACGTTGCCGGCACGGCGAGTCTGGGACGTCATTATGGCTTCGACGTACGATTTTGCTGAGCCGGGCTTTGTCCTGATCGATAAAGTTAATGAAATGAACAACAACTGGTTCGTGGAGAATATTCGCGCAACCAACCCTTGCGGAGAGCAACCGCTGCCGCCGTATGGTTCGTGTTTATTGGGATCGGTCAATCTGACCAAGTTCGTGCGGGGGCCGTTTTCGGCTGACGCGAAATTTGATTGGGATGAGTTTCGTAAGGTCGTTAAAGTCTTTACACGCATGTTGGACAACGTAGTGGAGATTAACGGTCTCCCATTGCCGCGGCAGCGAGACGAGATTCAGCGTAAGCGCCGGCATGGCATGGGCTTTCTTGGCTTGGGTTCAGCCATCACGATGCTGCGAATGAAATATGGTGAACCGGCAGCCGTTCGCTTTACGGAAGAAGTCGCTAAGCAACTGGCGCTCGCCGGTTGGGAGATGGGTTTGGAGTTGGCGCGGGAGAAAGGACCGGCGCCGATTATGAATGAGGAATTTGAGGTCACGGGCGAGATGCTTGCGAAGCGGCCCGAGATGGCGGCGGACGGCTACAAATTGGGCGACTCAATTTCCGGGCGCATTTTGCATAGTCGTTACAGTCGTTATATGCAGAGAATCGCAACCGAGGCGCCAGAACTTGTTGCTGAGATGGCGAAAGTTGGCGCTCGATTTACACATCACAGCTCTATTGCGCCGACCGGCACGATTTCGTTGTCGCTGGCGAATAATGCGAGCAATGGAATCGAGCCAAGTTTCGCGCATCATTATTTCCGCAATGTCATTCGTGAGGGCAAAAAGAGTAAAGAGAAAGTAGATGTTTTCTCTTTCGAAATGTTGGCGTATCGAGAATTGATTAATTCCAAGGCAGGTCCCGCGACAGACGAAAATTATCGACCGGAAAATTCATTACCAGATTATTTCATTACGGCCGAAGACATTACGCCGACAGCGCATGTCGATATTCAGGCTGCGGCACAAAAATGGATTGATTCGTCGATCTCGAAAACAGCCAACGTACCGACAGACTATCCCTACGAAGATTTTAAAGACATCTATCTGTATGCGTATGAACAGGGTTTGAAAGGATGTACGACGTTTCGCTTCAATCCGGAGGCTTTTCAGGGCGTCTTGGTTAAGGAGCAAGACCTTAAGAAAACGGTTTATACCTTTACGCTCGATGATGGGTCGAAAGTGGATCTTAAGGGAGACGAAGAGCTTGAGTATGACGGTGAAGTACATACCGCTGCCAATCTGTTCAATGCTTTAAAAGAAGGCTATTACGGGAAATTTTGAAGGACGGAACGTGTTGGATACGAATGACGCAGGAGCCCTGACGATATGAGTCAAAGTCAGGTGTGGAAGAAGAAGATCGGTGGACTCACCAATAAATTAACGGAGCAGCGACAAAGCTGGCTGAGTCTGTCAGATACGTCCCGAAAGGCCATGGTTGCCGCAACATCGGGGCAGCAAAAAGCCGGTCTGAAACGGCGAGATAATTGAGGTAAGAAAGTGAGTAGGTTAAAGATTGATCAGAAGATCGTTGGCTATGTTGTAAATCAACCCAACGAGAAAGAAAAAGAAAAGTCGCGACCGGAGTTTCGTCGTGAGACGACAGAAGGCGGCGCGGAAGTCATTCGCATGCATGAGAAGCTTGAGCGTCCGGAGATGCTCATTGGCTCAACATACAAAGTGAAAACACCGGTTTCGGATCATGCAATGTACGTGACGATTAACGACATTATTTTGAACGAAGGTACGGAATACGAAAAACGTCGGCCGTTTGAAATTTTTGTTAATTCAAAGAATCTCGATCACTATCAGTGGATCGTGGCATTGACGCGAATTATTTCGGCTGTGTTCCGCAAGGGCGGTGACGTTACGTTCCTGGTTGACGAATTGAAGGCTGTGTTCGATCCACGCGGCGGCTATTGGCAAACGGGCGGTAAGTTTATGCCGTCAATTATTGCTGAATTGGGCTACATCGTAGAGAAGCATCTGATCTCTATTGGTCTGTTGAGCAAGCCGGAACTTGACGACGGGCAAAAAAAGATGATCGCGGAAAAGCGCGCTGAGTTTGAAGAGCGCGCTAAGCAACAGGATGCATTTACGAAGAGTGATTTTCCGGAAGGCGCTCAGCTGTGTAACAAGTGCAGCACAGTGGCGTTGATCATGATGGATGGGTGTATGACTTGTCTCTCCTGCGGCGACTCCAAGTGCGGCTGACGGCTGCTAAAAATCGCTTCGAGAGGCTCACGTTGTGGGGATACGCATAAGCTGTCATTTGGACCCCATAAGCTGTCATTAGCGAGCACCATAAATTGTCATTAGAATCGGTCTAGCGTATTTCGACCAAGAGAGACCACCTACCCGAAAGGGTTCGTGGTCTTTTTTTGCTAGGTCGATTCTCTCGCGATTGGAGAGTTTGGTGATTGGCAGCGGGTATCCGTTTTAGAACGTCAATATTGGGATCAAAGGCTAATAACAGTTTAGTGCCTAGAAGCCGGGCATTGACGGACTAGGATAAACACGAAGACTTTAGTCGCCCGTCGAACTACACATACGCGGCTACGGCCGTATTCTGGATCGATTCTCGCCAATTGATTCTAAGTCGCTTTGACACGGCCTTGGCCGTTAGCGGACCTTTGACAGCCCTTGTACGGTGGACACAATCAAGTTTCATTTCTAGTTTCCGGAGTGTCGCAATACCGGGCGAAGTCCAGTCAGGGGTTTGCATCCCTTTCCCAGCCTTAGATATTCAAATAGCTGACAATGCCTTTTGCTGCTTCGCGGCCTTCGAACACTGCAGTGACAACGAGATCCGAGCCGCGAACCATATCGCCTCCCGCAAAGACTTTAGAATTCGAAGTCTGGAAGCGCTCATCGTTATCAATGTAGACCAAACCATTGTCTTGGAGGTCGATGTTGAAGTCGGCAAACCAGGGCTCCGGACTTGCGCGGAATCCAAAGGCGATGACCACAGCGTCAGCTTCGAGAAGTTGCTCTGTCCCAGAAACAGTTTTTGGTCGGCGTCGGCCGTCGGGGCCGGGCAATCCGAGTCTCGTCTCGATAACTCTTACGCCTGTCGCCTGCTTGTCACCGACAATTTCCAACGGCTGTTGGTTGAACAGAAATTTGACGCCTTCTTCTTTGCTGTTTTCAAACTCACGCCGTGAACCGGGCATGTTTTCCTCGTCACGACGATAAACGCAATGGACCGAAGTTGCGCCTTGTCGAATAGCAGTGCGTACGCAGTCCATCCCTGTATCGCCGCCGCCAAGTACAATTACTCGTTTTCCGGACAGATTGATTTCAGGTTTGCGCACGTTATCCGGGCCAAGTTCCGGTTGAACGTTTGCAACCAGATAGGGAAGGGCTTTGACAACCCCTGCGAGGTTTTCGCCGGGAAATTCACCTTTGACACTCGTGTAGGTGCCCATACCGAGGAATACAGCATCATACTGATCCAGCAATTGTTGAAACGGCAGGTCTTCACCAATTCGAGTATTAAGAACAAATTTCACACCCATGCCCTCGAGAATTTCGCGGCGAGTTCTGACAACATCTTTGTCCAGCTTGAATGGCGGAATGCCAAAAGTCAGCAATCCGCCGATTTCTGAATATGCGTCGTAAATGACGGATCGAACACCGTTGCGAGCGAGGACATCAGCAGCGGCCAGGCCGGCAGGTCCGGCACCTACAATGCCAACACATTTGCCGGTGTCGACAATATGGGACATGTCCGGCCGCCAACCTTGTTTGAGCGCCTCATCCGTAATGTATTTCTCGATGCTACCAATGCTGACGGCACCGTTCGCATCGTCGAGTGTGCACGCGCCTTCGCAAAGTCTGTCTTGCGGGCAGATACGACCACAGATCTCTGGCAGTGAATTGGTTTGATGCGACAGTTCTGCGGCAAGAAACAAATTTCCTTCTTCAATGAGTTTTAGCCAATTCGGAATATAGTTGTGGACCGGGCACTTCCACTCGCAATAGGGATTGCCGCAATCGAGACACCGACCGGCCTGACTGGCGGCGTCCGCTGCATCGAAAGATCCGTAAATTTCTTTGTAGTGTTCAACGCGAATCTCGACGGATTCTTTTTCCGGGTCGCGTCGCGGAACTTCGAAAAACTGTAATGGATGAGTCGACATGATTGATCAGGCAGCTTCACGAAGCGCGTCGATGAGCGAACTGAGTTCAGCAGCCTTAGGTTTGACAACCCAGAATCTTGGTAAATAAGTACGGAACTCTTCCAGCAATTCGCTGCCCCACACACTACTCGTGTAGCGCACGTGGTCCTGGATCAGGGAGCGGAGGTGATGCTGGTACGCTTCCATCGTTTCAGGCGTGATCCGATGGATATCGATAAGACCATGGTGATAGTGATCGACAAAATTTCGGTCCATGTCGAGAACGTAGGCGAAACCACCGGTCATGCCGGCACCGAAATTGATCCCCGTACGACCCAGAACAACGACACATCCGTCAGTCATGTATTCACAGCAATGATCGCCTGCGCCTTCAATAACTGCGTATGCCCCAGAGTTGCGCACGGCAAATCGTTCGCCTGCCTGGCCCGCCGCAAATAATCGCCCGCCCGTTGCGCCATAGAGACAAGTGTTGCCAATAATGGCGGTGTTCGCCGCTTCGAATTTACTTAGCTCCGGAGGCTTTACGACAATGCGTCCGGCTGCCATACCTTTGCCAACGTAGTCATTGGCGTCGCCTTCAAGCGTCAGGTTCACGCCAGCAACATTCCATGCACCAAAACTTTGGCCCGCGGTTCCGCGTAGGCGAATACGCAATGGCGCCGTTACCATCCCCAAGTTTCCGTAACGTCTTGCGATTTCGCCACACAGTCGTGCACCAATGGACCGATTGTTGTTTTTAATATCGAATTCAAAACTGCCGCCGAGTTTTCCCTCTATTGCTGGCAGGGTTTGTTGCAGCATGGTCTCGGCAAGGTCGCCCTTATCAAATGGATCGTTTCGCATTCCATCCCAAATCTGCGCGCTCTCATCCGTCAGCCCGTTGTCGCTGACAATAGCTCGCAAATCCAGCGAGGCGTGC
>JABIUH010000157.1 GCA_018701055.1 Woeseia sp.
CCAAAGAGGTTTACGACTCTTACGTGAATGCGCCACGCTTGTATAACACCGATGAAAAAGGTGAGCGCGAATACTTAAAACCGTATGAAACAAGAAAATTGCTGGCCGAGACCCGCGCGACCGTTGAAGAATTGTGTAAGTATCGGCAATAGTCGGATTCTAATCCGACCGTCTCCATCAGAATTAGACCAAACCACGATAAGTGTTCGCAGTTTCCAATCGCGGTTGGAAGCCGCTCCTACGAAATCGCGAATATGATCACAACGGTCAAGCCTTAATCGTTTGTCCCGAGCCAAAATTAGTCTTCGGATTCCTGCCACTCATCTAGCTGCCGCATTATCGCCTGACCAAGCATCTCGGTACCTGCACCCAATTCAGCACTAACCAAGAACACCGGGCCTTGCCAACTCAATTCCGCAATCAGATCTTCCACTACTGTCTTGCGATCATCATCAGGCATTAGATCAATTTTATTGATCACCAACCAACGCGGTTTGTTGTCCAGATCTGCTGAAAACTTCTTCAACTCACCGGCGATCGCGCGAAATGCATCCACTGGTAACTCGTCGCTATTGAGCGGTGCGATGTCTACCAGATGAAGCAGCAGGCGCGTCCGCTGCAGATGCTTTAGGAACTGAATTCCGAGACCTGCACCCTCAGCCGCACCTTCGATCAACCCGGGAACATCTGCCATCACGAAACTATGCAGGGGCCCGACCGACACAACGCCTAAGTTAGGGTGCAAGGTCGTAAAGGGATAGTCCGCAACTTTCGGTTTGGCGGCCGACATCGATCGAATCAAAGTCGACTTGCCAGCGTTTGGCATTCCGACCAAGCCAACATCTGCCAATAATTTAAGCTCCAGCGCGAGATGACGTGCCTCACCCTGCGTCCCTTGCGTAATCTTTCGAGGGGCTCGATTCGTGCTGCTCTTGAAACGGGTATTGCCTTGGCCACCACGACCACCGTCAACCACTTTCAGGCGCTGACCATCTTCCGTCAGATCGCCAATTAGCTCGCCCGTATCAACATCATGAATAACCGTTCCACGTGGCACACGAACATCCAGGTCTTCACCCGATTTACCCGTCATATTGCGGCCTGCCCCGCCGGTACCGCTTTCGGCGCGAAACCTTCGCGCCACGCGAAAATCGACCAGAGTATTAATTGATTCGTCGGCTAACAGATAGACATCGCCGCCATAGCCACCATCGCCACCGTCCGGACCGCCGCGTTCAACGTATTTCTCACGACGAAAACTCAAAGCACCATGGCCGCCGTTACCAGCCTGCACTCGTACGGTTGCTTCATCGACAAATTTCATTTGATAATTTTCGCCTCAAATCTTGGATGGAGCGAGTTTTGTGCGCCAGATACGAAAAGCCCCGCATTCAGCGGGGCCTTTCAAACTCTGAAGCGCTCGCCCCTAAGGGCGACCAGCTTTAGTTAGTGATAATGCTCACGAACTGGCGATTCTTTGGCCCTTTCTTTTCAAACTTCACATGGCCACTGCTCTTCGCGAACAACGTGTGATCTCGCCCGATGCCAACATTAGTGCCTGCGTGAAATCGCGTGCCGCGTTGGCGGATGATGATGTTGCCGGGCGTCACTGCCTGGCCACCATAAATCTTCACACCCAGCCGCTTCGATTCCGAATCACGACCGTTCTTAGTACTACCGCCTGCTTTCTTATGTGCCACAGTCTTGTTCCTGTATCAGTTGCCTGGTCAAAACCAAACATTGTGAAACTTTAAATGGACCCTAGTCCGTCTTTTTCTTTGCTGCTTTTTTCTTGGCAGGCTTCTTCGCTGCTGCCTTTTTTGTCGCAGGCTTCTTCGCTGCTGCCTTTTTTGTCGCAGGCTTCTTCGCCGCGGCTTTCTTGACAGCAGGCTTTGCCTCGCTAGTCTCTTCCTTCGCCGGCTTTTTCGCTGCTACCTTCTTTTTCGCCGGTTCTGCAACAGCTTCTTTGCTCGCCGCTTTCTTGCTGCCGCCGATGTCAGTAATTTCTACTTCAGTAAAGAACTGTCGATGCGTGTGCTGACGCAAGTAGTTTTGTCGACGTTTAAACTTAACAACGCTGACTTTCTTGCTCTTGCCCTGTTTCAGCACTTTCGCGCTGACACTCGTACCCGACAATAGTGGGCTACCGACTTTAATATCGCTACCCTCTCCGACCAGTAAGACCTCGTCGAAACTAATGTTGGCACCCTCATCCGCATCGAGTTTTTCGAGTTTCAGGGTTTCCCCTTTGCTCGCCCGATACTGTTTGCCACCTGAGCGAAAAACCGCGTACATCGTAACCTGCTCCAATATGTCAGTCGCGATTCACGCAACTAGCTGAAAAATAAATGATTTCCGGATGCGAGCCAATTAAGTCCGACCCATGCAGGGCCTGCAGCCGTAAAAAGAGCCGGAATTTTATAGATTCGACGGGCCTGGGTCAACGAAAGACAGATAAAAATATCGCCTTATTTCAATAACTTGCAAATTGTGCGAATAAAGTCCGCAGAAATCTGTCAGGTATCCAATAATAGTCAATTGAGGCATTATCGCAATGATCATGCAGCCCGTCGAAAAAACAGCCACTCAACCCGGATTCGAAGAGGTCAAAACGCTCGCAGCGAACGATATGCTGGCCGTCGACGCATTGATTCGGCAGAGCCTACAAAGCGATGTAATGCTCGTATCCCAAGTCTCGGAATACATCGTTACGAGCGGCGGCAAACGGCTTCGACCTTTAATCGTGTTGCTCGCGGCCAAAGCATTGGGCTACTCGGGCGACAAGCAAATTCAGGCCGCCGCGATTATCGAATTTATTCATACGGCCACTCTGCTGCACGATGACGTGGTCGACTCCTCAGACCGCCGCCGCGGCAAAGACACCGCGAATACTGTTTTCGGTAATCAAGCTAGCGTATTGGTCGGCGACTTTTTGTATTCACGCGCTTTTCAAATGATGGTAGATGTTGGCCGTATGCAGGTGATGCAAATTCTGGCTGATGCGACTAATACCATTGCAGCCGGCGAAGTAATGCAACTCATGAACGTGCATGACCCGGATGTGACCGAACAGGCCTACCGCAAGGTTATTTACAGAAAGACAGCACGCCTATTTGAGGCCGGCGCTCAGATCGCAGCAATTCTTGCCGACCGCGATCCGGCCGATGAGGCGGCAATGATTCGCTACGGACAAAACCTTGGCACTGCATTTCAATTGGTCGACGACGCCTTAGATTACGACGCATCGCCGGAAGAATTGGGTAAGAACCTAGGCGATGACCTCGCCGAAGGCAAGCCGACACTGCCGCTCATTTACGCAATGGAAAAGTGCACGGAAAGTGAACGGCAAATGATTCGATCAGCTGTCGAAGAAGGCGGTCTGGATCATCTTGACGAAATCCACGCTGTGATTGAATCGACTGGGGCACTTGAGTACACCGCGAAGCGCGCACAGGAAGCTGCGGATATCGCTATTGACGCACTGTCCAACATTCCCGATTCAGAATACAAAGAAGCATTGATCACGATCGCTGATTTCGCCGTCAAACGACGATCCTAAATAGAACAACGAGTTTTCAGGCCAAGTTGAAGCGAGCGCTGTGCGAAGTTTATTCGTCGCTGGACTTCTTGGCCATCGAGTTCGAACCGTGCCTCATTACCCAAACCGCCACGCACTACCCTTACATTGACATGTTCGACGATCATGTCGGACTCGTAGTTGGCGGCAATGGCAAGTCAGCGAAATAATCAAACGCGATCGGTCGCATGGCTGCTGGCATGATCAGTACACAGGGATGGCCATCGTCGCTACTCCAAGCAGTGTTTACTGCACGTTTGGACTAGTTCCCTAGCCGATACACGTATATATGGGTATCATTGCGCCCGGTTCGGGGTGTAGCTCAGCCTGGTAGAGTGCGTCGTTCGGGACGACGAAGTCGGAAGTTCGAATCTTCTCACCCCGACCAAATTCAGTATGAGAAAAGCCAGCTTCTTTCCCGATAGGGAAGCTGGCTTTTTTGTATCTGAATGGTGCTGGGGATATGGAACGGCATCAACGTTCGCACCGAGGCCAACAACGTTGGCCGACAGGCCACATCGCGAAACGATCGGCCAATTCTCGAACAGCTTTGCCGACCGCATTAATCGATTCGATCAAATAAACTTTCAGCTCCCCCGACCGGGTCAGGGCCACTTGCCCACTGCAGGCACCTTCTGCAGTACGCCCTCTTCCTGCATGAGCGCCTCGATGTCATCGAGCTCCGATGGCAGGAAGTCGGTGAAGTTCTCGACGCCCGTATCGGTGACGACAACCGTGTCTTCATAGCGCAGGTACAGGTTTTCCTCGGGGACCCGCAGCGTCGGATCGACTGAGAACACGGTGCCGGGTCGTAACGGTGCGTCGACGTAACTGCCAACATCGTGCACCGCCATGCCGACGAGATGCGAAAATGCGCCGCGACCGTTCTCGACCATGTCGCGTGCCGCCGCTGCGTAGCGTTCGCTGGAGAATGGATTGGCGTCGAACCACGCCTCCATCGCCTGTGCTGCTTCAGCCAGGATTTTCGCCGGCGTCACGCCAGGTCGAATGCGCGCAAGTAGCTCGTTGCGATAGCGCAAAATTACCTCAACCAACTCGCGCTGGGTTGCACTGAAGGTTCCGTTCACGGGCCACACCCTACCGATGTCGCTGACGTAGTAATGATAGTCGGGCGCATAATCCATCAGCACCAGAGTCGATGCGGCCCTTGAGTCCTACGCCAAAACGATCAATGAACATCTTGTCGGCATCAGTGAGACGGAAAAAGCGCCCATTATTGGTGATCCGGTACTCGAGGAGGGGCTGCGTGCTGATTTGACGGTCGAGATGATTCCATACACTGCCGAGGAGTTAATCAGGATAGGTGAGCAGGAGTTTGCATGGATAGAGAATCAGTTTCGGATCGTGTCAAATGATATGGGTTACGGCGACGATTGGCTCGCGGCTCTGGAGCACACGAAAAACCTGGCGCCACCGCCGGGCGAAAAACCATGGCTGATATTCGAAATAGCTGATTATTCTGAAAACTTCGTAGAAAATCTCGATAACATCACATTGCCTGCCCTGTCGCGCGAGATATGGCGCCTCAATATGCAAACGCCTGAAGCCCAGCTCGTCAACCCATTTTTCACGGGAGGAGAGGTCACGCGCGTGTCATATCCAACCAGTGGAATGGCGCACGAGGACAAGATGATGAGCATGCGCGGCAATACACCGCACTTTAATTTTGGCACCGTGCAACACGAGTTGGTCCCGGGCCACCATATGCAGGGATTCATGTCGAGTCGATTCAACCAGCATCGAGGGCAATTGAATCGGACTCCATTCTGGGGTGAGGGTTGGGCGCTTTACTGGGAATTCCTGTTGTGGGAAACAGACTTTCCGCGAAATGATCCTGACAAAATTGGCATGCTGTTCTGGAGGCTACACCGCGCTGCAAGAATTGTATTCTCGCTAAATTATCACCTCGGAAACTGGACGCCTGAGCAGGCCGTCGATTTTCTGGTGGAACGCGTCGGACACGAACGAGCGAATGCTGAAGCGGAGGTGCGACGCACAGCCAGAGATGCACCGCTGTACCAGATAGCGTATATGATTGGTGCCCTGCAGTTTCGCAAACTGTATGAGGAGGTTGTGGATTCAGGTGACATGACAGCTCGTGAATTTCACGATGCAGTCATGCAGGGAGGCCGATTGCCAGTGGAGTTGGTGCGCGCAAGACTAACGGGCCAACGGCTCACCAGCGACTTTAAGAGTCAGTGGCGTTTTTACGGTGATCCATAGAAATTGGAACAAGGCCTGAGTTTAGTCGATGCAGGCAAGTACGGCGGAGTCGGATATATTACATCGCAGTAAGGTGGCCGCGATGATCCGTATTTCATTTCGATTCATGCCGCTGGAATTGAAAGGTCGACCTCGCCAAGCACCGACACGCCTTCGTAAAACATCATGAATACGAATTTACAAATGGAATCCACGAATGAATCCGCCGTGATTGTCGGATCCGGAATTGTCGGAATTGCCTGCGCTCATTATTTGATGAAGCACGGGTTCGATGTAACGGTCATCGATCAGTCCTCAATCGCAAGCCAATGCTCACACGGAAACCTGGGCTATATCTGTCCAAGTCATGTACTTCCGTTAACCGAACCCGCCGCCATTGGTACTGCGATTAAGTCTTTTTTCGATCGGAACGCGCCGTTTCGAGTCAAGCCACGACTTAGTCCTGCGTTCTGCAACTGGATGTGGCAATTCGCGAGACGGTGCAATCGCCGTCAAATGCTCGACGCGGCTGCTCATCTCAAATCTATTCTGGATTCGTCGATGATCGAGTATCGCGAGATCATCCGCGAACAGTCGCTTGACTGCGAGTGGCACGATTCCGGCCTACTCCATGTGTTGGAGACAAATTCCGGCATGCGGGACTTTGCGGAAACAGACAAGCTACTCGCGGACCAATTCGGAGTCGAAGCGCAGCGTATCGAGGGCAAGGACCTGACTGAGTTCGACCCCGCGTTCAGACCAGGATTGGCCGGTGCCTTCTACTACGAAGGCGACGCATTTGTTCGACCCGACCTCCTGAATGGGCGTTGGTACCAAAATCTCAAACGTAATGGCGTCACTTTTATCGAGGACTGCAAACTAACGACAGTTGAGAAAAAGGCCGGGCAAATAAAAAGTCTTCAAACGTCGCAAGGAAAGATTAAGGCGGATCGATTTGTTTTTGCTACCGGCGCGTGGAGCACCCAATTATCATCGCACCTCGGCTGTCGTATCCCTGTCGAACCAGGCAAGGGTTATTCGATAACAATGAAACGCCCCGATCTTTGCCCAAAGTATCCGATGTTGTTTCCGGAGCACAATGTCGGTGTGACGCCGTTCGATCGTGGGTATCGCCTGGGATCGATGATGGAATTCGTTGGCTTCGACACGTCGATACCGGAACGCAGGATCCGCCAACTACGAAAATCCGCGCAACCATATCTTGTCGAGCCGTTCACGGAGGAGATTCAGGAAACGTGGTACGGATGGCGACCCATGACCTGGGACAGCTTGCCGATTATTGGCCAGGTTCCGCGATTAGATAACGCCTATCTGGCCACGGGGCATAACATGCTCGGACTGAGCCTCGCAGCCGCCACCGGCAAGCTCATCGTGGAAATCATTCAGGATAAGCCCACTCATATCGACTCAAGCGCATTTTCGCCCGAGCGATTTTGAGCGTTCACCAGGCTCTGCGTGTATACGGAAACAGGACAGTCTTTTACACTTGATCGTCTGGCCGAATTCAGAATGAGGAAAGCCGACTTCTTTCCCGTTAGGGAAGCCAAACTTTTTGACTAAGAATGTTGCGCGGGAAATTGAACCAAATCCAACATTCGCAATATCGACCAGGTGCATCGAAAAGGCGTTCAGTCCCCTGGAGTCTGACTCAGGACTGACATCAAAATCGCAATTCCTTCAACAAAACTTCCGAGGCGAATGTTCTCGTTGGGGCTGTGCTGATTATTGTCGATATTGACGGTTGGTACTTTTGCAGCCGGCACGCCCAGTGTTTCAACGAATGGAGAGATGGGGACTGAGCCACCCGAAGTGCGAATCAGAATCGGCTCTTGGCCATAAAGGTGCCGCATGCCGCTACGCGCCATTTGACCCGCAGCAGCATTCATATCTGATCGATATGCGTCGTACCAAAAGTTGTATTCAAACGTAACGAGATTCGCAAACTTAAGACGTTCGTCATCAGATGGTTCGTGGTCGATGACGTGATATCCGAGTTCAGCTAGTCGCGATCGAACAAGGTCCAACAAATATAGATAGTCAGACTCCTTCACCAATCGAATGTCGATTTCTGCCGTGGCGGTTGCCGGCACGATCGTGCGCGCCTCTTTTCCAACCCAGCCCGATGACATTCCGCGAATGTTGAGAGATGGATATTGAATAGCTTCCTGAAGTGTCGGCGCAACAGCGTCAGCCCGGATCAACCCCATGTCATTTAGAATCTGTTCTTC
>JABIUH010000456.1 GCA_018701055.1 Woeseia sp.
ATCGTGATGCCGATGGCGAACCAACGGGCTGGGTTAAAGAGAGCGGAATTGATGCGCAGCTCAAGGCAGCGGGAATCGGAGAACAAATTAGTGCAGATTCGCTGGCAGGGTTTCTGGATTATCTTGTCTCCCAGGGTGTGACGTTGCTTTTCGACGCTGGGAATGGCGACAAAGGCTATCGCGCTGCTGCACAGCTCGAAGCCGAAGGAAGAATGCCGCTTCGGTATGAAGGTTCCTACCGAATTGATGATGATAGTCAGATCGATGGTGCGGTACAGGAATTAAAACGTCTTCGATCGACGTACGGTGGCGAGCGGGTCAAATTTAATACGATCAAAATCATGCTTGACGGTGTATCCGAAATACGGACCAGCGCCGTCCTCGAACAATTCTTAGGGGAAGAAAACAATCTAGGTAAAACGCTCTTTAAAACACTTCGGCTTCGTGACTTCATCCTCGAATTGCATGAAGAGGCGATTGACCTGCATCTGCATACTGTCGGCGATCGTGCGGTCCGGACGGCGCTGGACGCTGTCGAGGCTGCGCAAGTCAAGCTTGGCGAGGCACCAGACGTCCGGATTACGCTTTGTCACCTCGAAGTAATAGATGATGCTGACTTTGATCGATTCAATGAGTTGAACATCTTCTCTAATTTTTCACCCCAGTGGCACGGTGGCCACATTCAGGGAGCGCAGCTGACACTAGGTCAGGAGCGTTACGATCGCATGTTTCGGGTGCAACCTCTGCTCGATAGAAATGTAACCGTGACATTCTCAAGCGACATTACCAACGCTGGTAAGTGGAAAACCGGTAGGGCAAGTCCATTCTTTGGTATGCAAGTCGGACACACTCGAAAGGAACCAGAGTTTGGCGCCAATTCCACGGTCAGGCCACCAGAAATTGAGCGACTTAGCATCGAGAACATGATTCGCGGGTACACGATAAATGGTGCTACGCAATTGGGTATGGAAGATGACCTTGGCTCAATTGAGGTTGGCAAGTCTGCTGATCTGGTGGTGCTGGATCGAAACATTTTTGAGTCGCTGCCGACACAAATCAGATTTGCGAGACCAATGGTTGTCCTGATGGAAGGGACCGTGATAAGTGGCTCGCTTCCCTGACAAACTCGAATTTGTGGACAGCCAATAGTTGGGTCCGGTTTTTTCATTTTCGCTAATGGATAGGAGATTTTAGTGCGTCGTTGATGCGCGGCGCACGGAAAACGGCCGACGCATCCTGGCGCGGGGTCGAAAGCGCGGGTAAGCCGTGGACCTGGGTTCGTTGCGGCATGATTGGGACCCGGAGGTGTGAGGGTGTCGGGCTGCTGATCTCAGGCGTTCTGGTGTTTGAGGATTCGTTCGACCACATCGACATCGGCGATGAGCGCGTTGATGCGCATGTTGCTGCCGCAGTTTCTGTGACGAACGCCGTACGTATTGCCGGACCTTCGGCGGCGAGCCCGGCAGCGGCAGATACACCCCAAGAAACCTGCGTCGGTCGATCAATTCGAAGACTTATCCTCTTGCGGTTTCAGGTGCTGTTCGAGAAAGCCCACCAGTTGACGATAGAAGGCGACCCGATTGGCCTGTTTAGAAACGCTGTGTCCTTCATCCGGAAACCGCAGGTAGGTAACTGTGCCACCATTGTCACGAACGGTCTGAACGATTCGGTCGGACTCGGTAACCGGATCGCGTGGGTCATTGGCACCATGCTCCACAAACAGAGGCACTCTGATTTTGTGTGCGTTGTTGATCGGTGAATTCTCCTTGTAGAATTCCTGCCATTTTTTATCGCGAATGTCCCCATACTCGATACGATCGGATGCTTTCAGGGCCGGTGACGCATCGTTTAGCGCCCTGACCCAGTCAGAAACTCCAACAAACGATGCGCCTGCATCGAAAACACCCGGGTAGGAACCAAGTACCGCGTTGACCATATAACCGCCATATGAGCCGCCCATCACCGCGATTCGGTTCGTGTTCAATGAGTCGTCCTGTGAGAGAAACGCGACGGTGTCGGCAAGGTCACGGACGGAATCCAATCGTTTTTCCTGGTTGTCCAGGCGCGTGTAGGTTTTTCCAAAGCCGGTTGATCCGCGAACGTTTACGTCGAAGACGGCAATGCCATTGTTGACGAGGTATTGCACCTGCGGTTGAAAACTGGGCCGCGACTGTCCGGTAGGTCCACCATGCACTTTGACGACAACCGGCGGATTACTGGCGATAGACTCATCGGGCCGGTAGAGAAGACCCTGCAATTCAATTCCGTCGCGTGCCAAGTAGCGGAGCGACTCGGGAACAACGAACGTTTTGGGGTCAATGCCGGCCAGTGACGACTCGATAGCGTGTGACAGGTAATCGGACGCAACGTCCCATATGAACACGTCGCCCGGTGTTGTGGGCCCTGTGACACGAATATTCACGGCGTTGGCGTCGGATGCAAAGCTAATCCCGTAGACCCCCGGCGGCAGTTCGGGCGTCTCAAGCATCTCGTCGGATTCCCGATCGAGCATGTGTATCGCCGTGTACCCGTCTTCATTCGTCGTCCAGCCGAGGTATTTTCCGTCGCCGCTCAGCGTGACGTTGCTGATGTCGGCATCCGGCGTTTGTAAGAAATCCAACGCATC
>JABIUH010000390.1 GCA_018701055.1 Woeseia sp.
AACGGCTGAGGAAATGCTCTCCAAGCTCAAGGCAATGCCGGGAATTAGTAAAGCAAGGACCGTTATTCGCTAGTTTATTCGTATTTCGGATTGCGAGCACTGCCGATTGAGGCAGTGCTCGTAGGTCCGAGCGTCAAGCTAGGAATTCCAGCACGTCATCAGGGATGCCCTGATCGCGAATCATTTTCTGATCGTTCGTAAAGTTCTGCGTGTTCAGCCAGGGATGACGGTCGCCCTGCTTCGGCAAAAGGTGCATGCTTCTTTGCATGTAACCGGATGAGAAGTTCTCTATCCACGGCTTACCGGGCATGTCGCGATACTCATCGCTGACCCGGGCCGTACATTGACGAGTATCAGTTGTTGTCATGTGGTTGATCAGTCGGCAGGTGTAATTTGCGATGATATCCGCGCGCAGTGTCCATGACGCATTTATGTAGCCAAATGTGGAGATCATATTCGGCACGTCAGAAAACATCATCGATTTATACGAAAATGTGTCAGAGACATTCACGGCCTGACCGTCGACGACAAATTCAACATCCCCCAAAACGCAGAGATTCAAGCCCGTTGCGGTGACAATTATGTCCGCCGGCACATGATCTCCGGACTTCAACTGAATGCCGTTTGTTGTGAAGCGCTCTATTTCGTCCGTGACAACAGATGCCGCCCCGGAACGAATTGCCGCAAATAAATCGCCATCGGGAACAAGACAGAGCCGTTGATCCCATGGGTCGTAGCGGGGCGTGAAATGTTTTTGCACGTCGTAGTCATCGCCAAGCTCTTTGCTGACCAGGCCGACAATTTTATCCTTGATTTTATCCGGTTGGACGCGGGTACGTCCGTATACCAATTGTTGATAGGCGATGTTCTTCCAGCGTGTCAGCGCGTACGCGATTTTAGTGGGAAGAATCTTTCGCAAGATATTCGCGATTATGTCTTTCGCGGGCATTGAAACGACGTAGCTTGGAGATCGTTGCAGCATCGTTACGTGCGTGGCACTTTCAGCCAATGCAGGAACAAGCGTGACTGCAGTTGCACCTGATCCTATAACGACTATGCGTTTTCCTTCGTGATCGAGTTTGCTCGGCCAGAATTGCGGGTGAACAATGTCACCCTCAAACGAGTCCCGACCAGCAAAAATGGGATCGTTAGGATTTGAATAGCTGTAGTAGCCCGCACACATGAGCAGAAAATTGCATTGAATTGTTTGCGCCCCTGCAGGTTGGTCTGACGTTGTTTCGACCGTCCACATAGCGTCCTCGCCAGACCAGCTTGTTTTGGTCACCCGCTGATTGAAACGGATGTGTTGATCAATTCCATGCTCGGTGGCCGCTTCTTTGACGTAATCTAGAATAGCGAGCCCATCTGCGATCGATTTTTCGTCAATCCACGGCTTAAACTCATAACCAAGGGTATGCATATCGCTATCTGACCGAATGCCGGGATACCGAAACAAATCCCAGGTACCGCCAATTGAACCTCGGCTCTCCAGAATCGCGAATGTTTTGTCCGGACACTTATCGCGGAGGTGGCAGGCGGTGCCTATGCCGGACAGGCCTGCCCCAACAATGACGATATCGACTCTGTCGATAGTCACACTGAATGTCTTTTTTGGCGAAGCATGACGATTAGGACTCAGCGGTGGCTTATGGGAGTTGAGACCGTAGCGAAATCAGTTCAGGAAAAAAGCTGGTTTCCAGGGCTCTTTTCAAAAAAATTACGCCGGAAGATCCACCGGTGCCCATGTGATCGCCAATTATACGTTGCACGGTGTACATGTGTTTGAACCGCCATTGTTGAAATGCATCCTCGATATCGACGAGCTTTTCGGCTAATTCATACAACTCGAAATTGGAATTCGCATTCCTATAAATTGAAAGCCACGCCGCCGTGACGGAATCATTGGGTTCGTAGGGCAGCGTGACATCACGATCCAGTACGCTCTCGTCAATCGCAAAACCAGACTCGCTTAATTTTCTAATGACTTCGTCATAGAGCGAGGGTTTTTCCAAAATGACTTTCAGTTCATCGTAGGCGAATGCTGAGTCACGGTGAACCTTCAAAATGTCTGCGTTTTTGTTGCCAAGCAGAAATTCAAGCTTTCGATAACCAAACGACTGAAAGCCGGATGCGCTTTGGAGTTGATCACGAAACTTGTGATAGTCCACCGGCGTCAGTGTTGACAGAATATTCCACGACTGAACCAGCTGATTGAGAATTTGTTTGACTCGAGATATTACTTTGAAGGCATGGCGAAAATCCGAGTCTCGCACGTTTTTGATCGCGGCCGTCAATTCGAAGCCTGCTTGTTTTAACCACAATTCGCTCGCCTGATGAATAATGATGAACAACATCTCATCATGTTCCGACGATAGTGGATTTTGTGCCTGCAGCACTTTGTCGAGTTGCAAATAGTCGTCGTAGCGCGTGCTGCCCTGCAAATCGGTGCGAATGGAGTCTTCCATCGGGCGAAAGTTTTTCTTAACCATAGGACTAGTTTACCGCTTCTCTTTGGCATGAAGGACCATCGTAACGTATATCGAATTTACGATCCGAGTGCGTACTTTACGCTCCGCTATCGAAATCCTGATTGGTGAACATTCTGGGCATGTCGGGATCGGAATACTTATCCACCAAAGACCGAATTGATTCGACCAGTTCTGCGCGCGTCGTACGAAGACTGTCAATCTCGCTACCGAGTCGTGCGAGGCGCGCTACAGAGATCATCGAGACCAGCATTCCTGCTTCGGCTTCAATTATTCGTACCGATGCCGAGAAACTAAAAGTTAATCCGATGACCGTGGCTAAGGCCCACCAGAAACCAAATTGCGCACCGATTATGCTGGCGACCACGAGATATAAAAGCGGTAAAAGTAGGATCGTCGCGAATACCTTGAGCGTCGCAATGTCGTCCATTTCGTAACTGAATCGTTCACCTACAGTCGCGGCTATCCAGCCGACCGGCAAATGCAACAGCGCGCCGGGAATGGCCAATGGCAGCAGGACCAGCATCCATAATGCGCGCAGGAAAATTTTCCGGAACGCATGGCCGAGCGTTACGGGCTGTCGTAGTTGGAAATCTTTTATTCCAAGGATGTCAAGACGAGCCTGATAGTCTTCGACGCTATTTCGAAATTGTTGTAGTTCGTTGTTCGTAAGCGACTCGTCATATTGTTCGAGAAAGCGACGATTGAGTTCGACGTATTGAGCTGGACTCAATACAACCGATCGCGGTTTGTACAGGCGTCGTGCGGCTTGAACAAATCGTAACGTGCGCCAGTTTGGTGCATTTAGCGTAACCGCTTGCAATGCTTCGGCGAGTTTATCCGTCAAAGCGGTGACTGCGCCTTGTTAGTCGCGTTGAAAATGGTCAAGCATTGCCTGATTAATTTCCATCGGAGTGCCAAATTCGATGAGGACCTGGCTACGAAATCGATGGCGATGGATGTAATTCAAACCACAGGGAATAATGACGGCCTTACCCTTTCCCCGGGAGGTGACCGTCAATGCGATTCGCGCGGCGCCCGTCTTAAGCTTGATGAGCTGGGATTCAGCGTGACTAACACCTTCCGGGAAAATCGCCATGCTTTTCCCGGATTCGATTACGTCGTATAAGGTTGAAAGCGCGGTTTGATTATCGGCGTCTTCACCAAATTCCTCCCTCGGATAGACAGGCACGGCACCAGTCGCGTTCAACAGCGGTACGAGTAGTCGGTATTTCCATAGCTTTGCGTTGGCCACGAAGTGTAACGGCCATTTGCCGCAAGTCGCCGTCAATAGCCACCCGTCCATCAATGCATTAGGGTGGTTTCCCGCGAATATGATTGATCCATCTGTCGGTATGTTGTCGAGACCAACGACATCGATGCGACGAAAGAAAGTGCTCGTAACAATCCGCACCATGACAATTATCAATCGTTGCTGCATTGGCAGCGCTGTCTATTCGAACATTGAAACGGCGCGAGCGACGCGAGCCTCAGGAGATTCGCGAAAGCGCCGCGGGGACAAGTCATCGATAGCCCGAACCCGGGGTGCCAGGCCGATTTTATTTGCAAGCTGGATCGCCAGCCCTGGTCTGGCGTTTAGCTCAAGCAACAATGGTCCGTGGTGTCGATCCACTACAATATCAGCACCCAGATATCCGAGCCCTGTCACGTCGGCTGAACGAGCCGCGATCTCCAGTAGATTGATCCAGTTCTCAATCCGAACAGACATTAGATCGGCGCCCGAATCTGGATGTTCTTGAACGCAAACGTTGTGCTGAATCGCATTGACCGGTCGCCCGTCGGAAATCGTTAGGCCGAGACCGATGGCACCTTGATGAAGATTCGCCTTGCCGTCGGATTCCCGGGTCGAGAGCCTCATCATGGCCATGAGGGGAAAACCTCGGTAGACAATCACGCGAATGTCCGGCACGCCTTCAACAGATAAATCCCTGAATGCTGCGTCGGGAACAATGAGTTGCTCGACGATGGCTGCGTCCGGCGTACCCCCCAAGCTGAACAGACCGGACAGAATATTGGATACATGTCGTCGTATTTCGTCTATTGCCAATTCCTGTCCATTCGCCTTAATGAAATATTCTTCGCGTCGTGCGGCGATCACCAAAATACCTTTGCCGCCGCTGCCTTTGGACGGTTTAATCGCAAAACCGTCATGTGGTTCCAGGTGCGCGGATAAATTTTGTAGATCATGTTGCTGACGGAGAGCGACGAGAAGTTTCGGTGTTGCAAGTCCGTGCTTCGCGGCTAGTAGTTTTGTGCGCAACTTGTCGTCGACCAGAGGGTAAAGGTGACGCGGATTTCGTTCTGCGATGAGATTGATGTTGCGTTCGTTCATACCGACAACACCGGCTTCTCGTAATCGACGTGGCGAAATCAGCATGCCCTAATGTCCTTGATCTATGAACGGCTTGAAGCGCCGTAGCTCAAGTAAACGATAGCCAGTATAGCTACCGAGCATCATGATTAATGCGAGTACGACGAACTGCAACCCAATGAAGTTGAAACTCAAATGACGCACCCATAAGCTAGTCATTGCGAGATACGCGGCAACCGCCGTGAGCAAGCTGCCGGATCCTTGAATCGCGACTTCCCGCCATCCTTCTTCTTCCCACAGGATTGACATGCGCTCGACCGTCCAGGAAAGGATGATCATCGGGAAAAAAGTAATTTTTAAGCCTTCCGTCAATCCAACTCTGTGACTAAATACACTGAAGACCGCGATAATGGCTATTACGGTAATAATGACCGCCGATATGCGTGCAACGAGCAGCAAATTCAGATGCGACATGTAACTTCGTATCATCAGCCCAACGGCGACGACCAATAAGAACCCGACCAATCCAGTCATTAAACTGGTTTCGATAAACGCGAGTGCGATGAGCACTGGCATAAACGTACCTGATGTTCGCAGTCCAACCAAAATTCGCAGAATGCAGACAACGAGTGCGCCTATCGGCAGCAGCAAAATCGTTTTGAACATTGCTTGTTCTGCAATCGGCAGGGAGTGAATCGAAAAGCCCAGTAAATCACTACCATCGCCTAATGAACCCGCGACCTGACCATAGTTCGTGTTTTCGGACAGAATCATCGAGAACCGAAGATCCGAGCGTGACCCGCCGGTCACCTCCAAAACGTAACCTTGCGTCGGTTGCCATAACAGCAATGGAAGATTTTCCTCGCCGGACTCAAGACCAAGCGGGAATACTTTGCTCTTGTTGTCGGACCAGACACGCAGCAAGGGTTTCAGTTGCTGTCGACGACGCCCATCTTCAAGGAGAAGTCCATATACCGTAGCTGCCGGTATGTTGCGACTTTGCAGCATGTCGGCGAGTAGATCGGTCAGGTTTTCATCACCAACGACATCCAGAAGCATTTGCTCATTCTGGCCGCGATCATTGGTACGAAACTGGCTGACCAACTGGCGGGTAAGCGAAAAAGGATCTGCAGACAGGCTCACCGCTTGGTCAAGAACAGCCTCGACGACGGTCGCGTACGGTTCTTCCCAGCTCGTAGAGCGAATCGTTGGCGGAGGTTCCGATTCGAATCCTCCAGAATCTCTCTGCAGCACTTCCGCACGATAATAGAGCGTCTGTTGTCCGTTTGCCTCGCGCACAGTCCACTGAGCGGTCGGTTGATCTGCCAGACCGATCAGGCTTAATCCGTATCCCGGCGACGCACCATTTTCGTCAAGGACGGAAAAGCCATCCTGATCAGAGGGTCTCCGCAAATTGACCGTCACCGGCTCACCGCGTGCAAAAAACTGCACGCTGGCTTCAATCGACCAAATTAATTTCTCAGTGCCGGGAACCCATGGGACGTCATAAACCAGATGACGATGAATGGATTGGCCGAGCCCGAGAATTAACAGTAAGCCAACAAGGGCAAACAAAGAAAATTTTCGAGTTTGAGCTGACGGTGACATTGCGTTAGGGCGCTTCGTATCGCTGGTGGGTGAAAGACCTTGCGACATCAACGACGTATAAATCCATAAGGAACGTGCGTCCCAGCAACACTGGGTAAGTCATGCGACTTCGATCGGTGAGTGTGAACTCGGTTGTTTGTAATTCCTGGCCGAGGCGAATGTCGATTTCAACCACTACACGACGTTCAGCTGTAACGACGGACGGTTGGCGAATCAGGACGACACGCTTAATCGGCAATTCAAAATTGATTGGATCGTCATCCGGGTCATGTTGAAACGAAAATCGAACCCAATCGTCACCGTCGCGCTCAAACTCCACTACATTGCTGGCACTAAGTGATGAGGTCTCAGCGCCGCTATCGATTCGAGCCCGATAGTGCTGACCCGGTGGATTCATGAACAACCATTCCAGGGCGCCGATAATATCTTTATTTCCGACGGGCTCAGTACCGGCGACTGCTGGGCATTCCTGAATCGGCGGTGGAGGCAGCGGTCGATTGATTTGATCCAGTGCTTCTTCCAGGCGCGCAGTTTGTCCTGCTAACGTGGCATCGAGACTGCTTAGCAACGGGTGGGTTTCATTCAATCGGGTCAATAAAATTTCGCAAGCGTCCGGAACGAGTTCCTCTGGTTCCGCGGGAACCGCAACCAGTGCAGTTTCGTCCACCGTGATTTCCGTAACGTCAGCGGGACCTGGCTCGGTGGATGGCGAATTCTGTAGCGCGCACCCGGACAGAATCACGATAAGCAATGTTGAAAGTAGTCTGAAAAACATCTATTGAGTTTTCCCCTGTGCGTCGGGATCGGTGAGCGTCACTTGAGGTGCTACAGCTATGAGTGGTTGGCGATCCGGCGCCAACTGTTCTTCTACGCAGTCACGACTTGCCTGCTTTGGGGCTGCTTTTTCGCAATTATGACACGATAATGACCAAAGACCGAGTAAGCGCTAGCGAGTGGTCAAAATAGCTGAAACCTTTGCATTTAGTCACATTCCGGGGCGCACAAAGTGAACTCAGGCAGGTCGAAGATGAGGTACCACGCAATATCTCAGGGTTGGGGCTTCTATGAGATCAGGTGATATGACGATGAAGTTAGCGAATAACCCAGGAGACCTCTGTTCCAGGGGGAAGTGTCTTGGCGCAATACCATACCCGACCTTCTACTGATCTTGACGTTCCTGTTTAGCACTTCGATCTCGGCATTGGCCGCCGAGGACGTTGATGCTGACTCAACCGCTGAGGTGGCAGCAGACAGCGCCAATGCAAATCCGGACGAATTTGATGAAATTACGGTTAGGGGCGCTCGATCGTTGGTGGCAATTGGACGACAAATTCAACGCGCAGATCAGAAGATCTATGGGATCTCGAATACGCTTATCGATAATCCTCTTTATAAGGTTTTTTGTCGTCGAGAGACGACCGCGGGATTCAATATTCAGAAACGCGTTTGTCGTCCGGGATTTGAGCGCGATCTTGCATCAGATGCCTGGGAGCACGAAATACTCATGGGTCTCCAGGGGGGAAATCGCTTTACGTTCGACTACCGATTGCCTCAGGCAGAGTTGCGTAAACATCGAGATATTTTTAAGCAAAAAATGACTGAATTGGCAGCAGAGGATCCATAACTCGCAGATGCAATTTTAGCTCGTGCAAAGCTGCAACGAGAATACACTCAGGAACGTCAGCGACAGTTAGGAGAAGAGGATTAGGTTACTGACCCTTCAGCAGTCGGCCTTGCACCCATACTTTTTCGATATTGTTGCGGCCACCGTTGTAAACGATTTTTTGCAAAATGTCGGCGTCACTATCTAAGTCTGACCACACCATCAAATTTGAATTCGCGACAGTGGTATCGACCACGATAGCGTCGAAGCTGTAACCCAGACTCAATTGTCCGACTTTTAATCCAAGTGATTTCGCGCCACCAACGGTGGCCATCCAGAAGGCGTCCAAATAACTTACCCTGGAATCGGCGGTGCCACGCTCGGATCCAGCAAGCACTGGATCGACGCCTTCTTCCAATGATCGCGAGGCATTCACGGCTCCAAGGCAATTACTCAGGATGTCAGCTTTCGGTCCGCCAGAAATATCTGTGCCAAGCCCGACGTTGAGTCCGAAATCGAGCGCGCGTCGAGCCGGAAATACGGCATTGGAAAAATAAATATTCGACAGTGGGCAGTGCGCAATACCGCAGTCAGCTTGTTTGATTGTCGACATGTCTCCATCACTAATTAGATTTGCATGCGCCAATATTGTTTTGTCAGTTAACAAACCAAACTGATCGAGACTTTGTGTGTCGTTTACGCCATGCCGATCGAGAACGTAGTTGTGCTCCCAGTCGCTTTCAGAACAATGCGTCTGAATATGACAATCGTATTCGTGAGCGATTTTCCCAAGTCCCTTGAGTAGGGTATCCGTGCAACTTGGAATAAATCGTGGCGTCACTGCTGGCATGACGCGATTGGCGGAATTTCCGCTCAGTCCCCGAACATAGTCAATGAAAGCGCGTGTTTCGTCTAAGGCAACAGTCGACGTTGGGTCGCGGTAGAAGTCGGGGCATTCGTCGGCATTGTCCATGGCGACCCTGCCAATAACTGCCCGTTGCCCCTTCGCAAGGCAAATGTCAGCGAGTAGCTTTGTCGCCTCGAGATGGACGGTGCCAAAATACGTTGCCGTCGTCGTGCCATTCGCAATTAGATTATCCACTAACGATGAATAATTCGGTCGTGCGAACTCGAGATCTGCATATTTCGCTTCCAACGGAAACGTGCACTGCTGCAGCCAATCGTAAAGTGGCAAATCAAGCGCCTTGCCGAGCTGTGGCCACTGGGGTGCATGAATATGGAGGTCGACCAGACCCGGAAGTAGATACTGACCGTCTTTGAGGGTTGTCAGTTGCGGGTCTTTGCGCGCTGCGACGAGCGATTGTTCGTAGGTTGTTGACCCGCTTTTGTCGATTTTTACGATTTCACCGTTTGCGCTAACCGATACCAACGCATCGTGAATGACTTCAAGCTCGCCGCGAACTGGCGCATGAACAAGTGTCCCCAGAATAACAGTCTCTTTTCTTTCATTAGACATCGACTAACTCAAATCTCTATCAGTTTTGGTCTTGCGAACAGCATGGGCCGATAGCCCAGTGAGGGATTGATACAACGCCGGGTCGGTCGCGCCCTCCGTTCCGATAACAAGCACGCGACTGTTTGATTCCAAATTCAGTGTTCGTTTCAATTCGTCGCATTGTGTTGCCGCAATAAAACCAGCGAGACCTGCAACTGCCGACTCACCAGCGACAATCGGGTCATCGCCACCAAATGGATTCGCCAAGATCTTCATTGTTGGCGCTACCAACGCATCCGGAATCGTCAAGAAATCGTTGGCATAGTGAAATAACACCGGCCAGGCAACCGAAGAAACCTCTCCACAAGAGAGTCCAGCCATGACCGTTTCTTCGACCACATCGACGGCTATCGCTTGTTCGGCTTCAGCGCTTAAATACAAACACGGTGCCAATTCAGGCTCGACTACGATGAATTTCGGTGCCCGGTCGCCGTAAGCTATGCGAAAGTACTCGCACACTGTTGCAGCAAGTCCGCCAACGCCACCTTGCACAAATACATGCGTTGGCAGCTCGTCCGTTATTTGCGCAACGATTTCGGTGACCATAACCGAATATCCAGTCATGACCTTGCGTGCGACATCGTGGCCCGCATCGCCAGATGTCGTATCCGAAATTATGTGCCAGCCATTCTTTTTTGCTGCTTCATAGCAGATGCGCACTGACTCATCGTAATTGCCCTCTACTCGGATAACTTCCGCGCCCAAATTAAGGAGTGCCTGCTCGCGTCCCTGACTGACTTCGGCATGAATATATATGACTGCTTGCATGCCGTGGTTTTTCGCTCCCCACGCGACCGATAGACCATGATTGCCGTCGGTGGCTGTCGTCACCGTAATTTGCTCGATTTCATCGGCCCCATTCAGGGCGAGTTCGCTGACAGCATAAGCGCCGCCAAGTGCCTTGAAACTACCCAGGCTGAATCGCTCGCCTTCGTCTTTGTATAGAATGTGTCCAACGTTCAACTCCGCGGCCAGACTTGCAAGACTCCGTAAGGTTGAAGGCTGATAGCCTGGCCAGGCCTCTATTTTCTCTTTTGCATGAGCTAATTCGGCTGCGTGGAATAATGGGTGTGGTATGCCGTTATCGCCACGAGCCAGGGCGAGCGCGGAGTTATCCACGTGTCGCAATTGGGCACGGCTAAAGGGTGCAAAAGTTGTTGCTGTCATTGGGCGCTTCGACTGGAGGTTTAACTTGGACTGAGTTTTCTACCCGTCACGCTACACAATCCCAAATGCTATCTCAAATATAAAAATGCGGATGAACAGTTTTGCAGGCAAATAGGAATGGTATCCTTCGATTCCGACGCCGCATTGACATACAAAGGAAAGGCAAACCAAATGAATATTTTCGAGATAGGTGCTGTCTTGATCGGCTTGTCCGCTTTGTTTGGCTACATCAACCATCGCTACCTGCGCCTACCTCATACGATCGGTTTGGTCATGATAGCGTTGGCGGCGTCGCTGTCGATAATCGCCATAGAAGCGCTCAGCCCGACGACGCAAATTGCGAGCCTCGTCACCGATATGCTCAATCAAATCGATTTTCACGAGGCGGTCATGAATGGCATGTTGAGTTTCTTGCTATTTGCCGGCGCGCTGCATGTCGATTTCTCGGTATTCAAGTCCAATTCGTCGGCCATCGCCTTGATGGCGACCCTGGGCATTTTGCTCTCGACCTTCCTGATCGGCGGCGCTACCTGGTGGCTGTTGAACCAATTTGGCATCGACATGCCGTTTATGTGGGCCCTGGTGTTTGGTGCGTTGATCACCTACAGATCCAGTAGCGGTATTGGGACTCTTCAAAACCGTCGACGTCCCGGATACGTTGGAGGCTAAAATGGCTGGAGAATCCCTCTTTAACGATGGTGTCGGAGTGGTTGTTTTCGCGGTTGTAGTGGCAATTGCGGTTGGCGATGGCAGTCACGGCGATATGAATGCGTTGACCATCGTCCAACTATTCTTAACCGAAGCGGTTGGCGGTGCATTGCTTGGGTTGTTAGCAGGCTATATCGGATATCGAGCCATGCACGGTATCGACGAACATAATCTTGAAGTGCTCATCACGTTGGCAATGGTTATGGTGACTTACGTTGTCGCTCTACAACTGCACATGAGTGGCCCAATTTCGATGGTTGTTGCGGGGTTATTCATTGGCAATCAGGGCATGAAATTTGCGGTTAGTGACAATACAAAAGACTACATCCGGAAATTCTGGTCCTTGTTAGATGAAATTCTGAATTCCGTGTTGTTCCTGTTAATAGGTCTCGAAGTGCTGATAATCGCCCAGCGTGCGGATCACGTTGGTGTCGCGCTGCTAATAATTCCAATCACAATCATCGCGCGGTGGTTCGCTGTTTTCGTACCGATAATGATTTTGTCGCGCTGGAGGACGTTTACGAAGGGCGCAATTCCGATTCTAACGTGGGGCGGGTTACGGGGCGGAATCGCTGTGGCATTGGCGCTCTCATTGCCGGCCAACGAATATAAGCCGACCATTCTGACCATCACTTATGCCGTTGTGCTGTTTTCCATCATTGTTCAGGGTCTAACGATCAAACCTCTCGTAGAACGGATCGTGTCGAAGAACGTCGTTGTCGATACGGAATAGGATCAGGCATTGCATCGAGACATCGCAGAAATTCTCTTATGCGGCACGGTTGTAAGAAATAGGATGCATACTTTTTACAACTTAATGGCCGCAGCTAGTGTTTGATTGGTTTGGCAGGTTGTTTGGCGGCCGGTCGGCAGTTGAAGAGCGTCGCCAGAATCCTGTTCTCGCAGCAGCTGTTGAGCTGTCCGCGCTTGTCTACAATCGAATTCCGCTGCACAAGATGATTGACGAAGCGCGACGAGCAGAACTGGCGAGGGCCTTATATCTGGAAGTCAACGAATTATGCAACTCTCGTGATCCGGTCATCGATTGTCGCGAACGATTCGTCGCTGTCATGTTAGAGCTGGCAGCTTTTCAGGTGCTAGTGATACCTCCGTCACCAGAGGACGACCCGTTCGAACTACGACAACAGCCTGGCATCACCGGAGAGCTTCAGTCACATCTAAGGTCATTATTCGATAGCAACCATGGATTGCGATCAGCGTTGTTCGCGGTCGAGGACACCTCGAATGAGATGTCGCTTACGGACTTCGTATTACGACAATATTGGGAATTGTATTGGCGCTTGGAAACACTGAATGCGGCCCGTATTGCACTCGGTGATGTCGCTCCAGAGAATGACTGGAAGCAGGCGTTTTTGCACGCGGCTTCGGTCAATTGCGAGCATCTGTATCGATGGGAGTTGCAATTGCCTGCCGCGTTCGACCATTCGATTGCAAATGAGGCTTCAACCGCCTATTCGATGTTTACGGACATCGTCGTCTCTGGCGCGAAGGATCCGGCAGCTGAATGGCGCGAATACTACTCTAATAGCGATATTCCAATGCCTGATTTTCGAGTCTAGAGCGGCTAAATGACGAAAAATAAGTGGCAGTCGCCAACGATGTTGCTGATCTTGATGAGCGTCGCAATGCCCATCGCATTCAATGTCTGGAACGCGCTCCTAAATAATTTCGTCGTGGAACGGGTCGCATTTACCGGCGTCGAAATCGGAATTCTGCACAGTCTTCGCGAGATTCCCGGCTTTATCGCGTTTACGACGGTTTTTGTGCTGTTGATTATCAAGGAACAGACTTTTGCCGTCATTTCGCTCGCGCTGCTTGGTGTCGGGGTCGCGGCAACCGGCTTCTTTCCGTCAACATACGGCGTGTACTTTACAACTGTCGTAATGTCGCTGGGCTTTCACTATTTTGAGGTCGCCAAGCAATCTCTTGCGCTCCAATGGCTGAGTAAGGACGAGGCGCCGCAAGTTCTTGGGAAACTTATCTCTGTCGGCGCGGTTACGTCGCTGATCGCATACGGAATTCTTTGGGTGTTTCTCGAGATTTTTGAATTCGACTACCTTTGGAATTTTCTAGTTCCCGGCATTGTCTGCGTTTTACTAGCGATCGTGATGTGGTTCGGATTTCCGGAGTATCACAGTAAGACGCAACAACATAAGAAAATTATTCTGCGAAAACGCTACTGGCTCTACTACGGTTTAACGTTTTTCTCCGGCGCAAGACGACAGATCTTCATGGTGTTCGCAGCGTTTCTAATGGTTGAGAAGTTCGGTTATTCGGCCGCCCAGGTAACACTCTTGTTTTTGATCAACTACACGTTCAATTGGCTATTAGCTGAAAAAATTGGTGTTTTCATTCGCCGCATTGGAGAGCGGCGCTCGTTGACGATCGAATATGTTGGCCTGATTATCGTATTCGTTGCCTATGCATTTGTGGAGAATGCCACTCTTGCCGCAACTCTATATGTAATCGATCATATGTTTTTCGCGTTATATATTGCGATGTCGACGTATTTCCAGAAGATTGCGGATCCGGCCGATTTAGCGAGCAGCGCAGGTGTCTCATTCACGATCAACCACATTGCGGCCGTCATTGTTCCGGCGCTGCTTGGACTCGTTTGGGTGCATTCGAACGCCGCTGTATTCCTTATAGGCACTGCATTCGCGGCATGCTCACTGGCGCTGGCACAAAACGTCCCCGATCATCCTTCGCCAGGAAATGAAACGAGATTTGGCAAAGTTAGTCAGATGATGTCGGGTCAAACGTAGCGACGTCATCGATTGCGACGCCGTTCGCTAATGTTTTATGCACTGGGCAGCGCGTTATGATCTGGGCAAGCCGCTTTCTTTGCGCATCGTCGAAGTCGCCCGATATATGCACATTGCTTGAAATTTGTTGGATAAAACCTTCGGTATCTTTACCGCAACTCACGCAATCATCTGCATGAATATTGTTGAATTCGTAGGTCGCCTCTATCGAATTCAGTTGCATGCCTTTGTGCCGACAGTACATGGCGATTGTCAGGCAGGTACAGGCGGCAAGGGAGCTCAACAGGAGTTCATAGGGGTTGGGGCCAGTATCATTGGCACCCGC
>JABIUH010000402.1 GCA_018701055.1 Woeseia sp.
CAGCTTTCGCGGCAGTGCGGTTATAGACAGTAACCTCGTGGCCTGCTTTCGAAAGATAACCCGCCATGGGATACCCCATAACGCCAAGACCAGCAAAAGCAACTCGCATAAGATTTCTCCGTCAGAATTTGGATCGACAGAAGACTACGTCGAAGCGCGAGATGCTGCAACGTATGGTCGACCCAATGCCGGGTAGGAATCAGATGCGGCCGCAGATTCATTAGACGGTATCATTGTCGTTCCAGAATCTGCACCGACACACACATCGAATTCCCGCGGAAACGTTTCCAGATGAGTCTTACCTGACAGTCTACTCAGCGGCCGCCAATGAGCGACGTTTGTTGCGCGGATCCAAACCGACGGAACGGGCAATAATTTCACGCATGATTTCCGAGGTCCCCGCGTAGATCCTGGAGATGCGTGCGTTCAAGTACATGCGGCAAATCGGATACTCATCCATATACCCGGCACCGCCATGAAGCTGAACACAAGCATCGACAACTCGGCCCTCCAACTCACTCGTAAATAGCTTTGCTTTAGCCGCATCGTCGGCGCTCAGTACACCGTCGTTGTGTTCGACAACACATTGATCGACAAACGCCTGCGCAACATCAATTTCCATACGCATGTCAGCCATCTTGAAACGCGTGTTTTGAAAATCCGAGATTGTCTGACCAAAAGCTTTTCGTTCGGTAACGAAATCCATTGTCAGGTCAAATGCCGCATCTGCAGCAGCCAAATATCCGACCGCACCCAGTAGTCGTTCTTCAGCCAGAAAATGCATTAATTGGTAGAAACCTTTGTTCCATTCTCCAAGCAGATTTTCCTTCGGCAACTTGACGTTATTGAAGAAAAGCTCGGCCGTATCCTGACTCTTCAACCCCATCTTTTTGAGTTTATCGCCGCGCTCGAATCCTTCCATACCTCGTTCAACCACAAACAGGCTAAGACCGTGACGACTATTCTGATCTGTTCGCGCAACCACGACCACCAGATCTGCCAGAATTCCATTGGAAATATAGATCTTCGAACCATTCAATAAAAAGTGATCACCCATGTCCTCAGCTTTGGTTTTTACGCCTGCCACATCACTACCCGCGCCCGGCTCTGTTATTCCGACAGCAAGCACATGCTCTCCAGATATACATTTCGGCAGCCAACGCGCCTTCTGCTCATCGGTGCCCAGTTCACCAATGTAGGGGCCCACGAGGCGGCTATGCAGTGTGGCAAAAATCCCGCGTCACCGAAGCGTGCATTTTCCTCTATGAAAATTTGCTCGTAGCGAAAATCGCTTACTCCGGCACCACCATATTGTTCGTCAGCCCACATCAGGAGCAAACCTTGCTCACCCGCTTTCAGAAAGGCGTCGCGATCAACAATTCCCTGCTCCTGCCATCTATCCGCGTGCGGCTGAATTTCTTTTTTTAGAAACCCCCGAACTGAATCGCGGAACATCTCATGCTCTTCATCAAAGAGTCGTCTTTTCATTTCATTAGTCCTTACAATTTGGTGATCCAGTGTTTCTACTCACCGATAAATTTGGGTTTTCGCTTTTCTAAAAATGCGGCTACGCCTTCTGCGCTGTCTTTGCTTTTGCGCAGGACTTGCTGAATCGGCGCTTCCACATCAAATGTACTTGCCCACGAACCGGCCGTAGCATGTCGCATTGCTTTCTTGGTCGCAGCAATTGAGAGTGGTGCGCGTTCGGCCAGAGACTTGGCCCAAGCCTTGGCTTCATCGAGGAGTGTCTCTGCCGGAACAATCTTGTTCGCAAGCCCAAGTTCGAAACATCGGTCCGCAGTGATACGCTCAGATTCAACACTGAGCTGGAAGGCGCGGCGATAGCCGAGTTGATGTACCAGTAACCAGTTCAAGCCGCCATCTGGCACCAAAGAAATAGTCGTAAAGGGTGACAACATGAATGCGTTGTTCGCCATAATTAGTAGATCACATACCAGGGCAAATGAGGTGCCGATTCCGGCGACTGAACCACCCACTGCCGCGATCACGGGTTTTTCCATGTTCCATATAATCTCCAACGTCGGCCGGTATTCGTTTTGCAACATGTGATCGATGCGGGTTGACGGATCCAGACCATCTTTGAGGTCTGCGCCCGCGCTAAACGTGCGTCCCTCACCTGTCAAAATTACCGCTCGTACGGCTGCGTCTTCCGCTGCACGCTCACACGCCGCCAGCAACTCGGTGCGCAGCGTTTGGTTGAATGCGTTCATCGCGTCCGGGCGACTGATAGAAATTATTGCGATTGCACCTTCAGTCGCGTACTTCACGGTTTCGTAATCACTCATGCGTATTCCTTTGGATGGCAGCTTTCGTCATTTCATTCGATTCAATCTGATGTGCCCTGATTACTCGTGCCGCTTCGCTGTAGCCAGAGATAATTTGAGGTGCGTCATCATGTCGTCATTGGCTTTGCGGAAATCGATCGATTCCGGATTGAGTACCCATAAATAGGTCATCCCCGAAATGTAGGCGATGTATTGGGCCGCTACGCTCTTCGGGTCGATATCCTCACGAATAGAACCCTGTGTCTGCCCCGCACGCACCCACTCAGCAACGTCGTCTTGTTGTCGTTGGTGAATAGAAACAGAAGTACTTCGATACTGAGACCCCGGACTTGCCGCGCCGCCGTACAGTATTTGCAAAACCTGCGCTTCTTTTGGTGAATCAGAAATGAAGGTAAAAAAAGCATCCATTGCGGCGCTCATCGCCTCGATACCAATCCGATCACCAACACCCTCGCGTAGATAATCGAGCCAACGACGTGAAATTGATTTGCATACTGCGTCGAAGAGAGCGGCTTTGGAGCCGAAACGATACGTAGCCAGGCCACGGCTATAACCCGCTTTTTCCCCAATCGCCACAAGTGTCGTCTTCTCAATACCTTTCTCGAGGATCAGATCAATCGCCGCAGCCAACATTGCACGGTCGGATGCCGCCGTTCGCTCGGCCTGAGTCAACGATCGCTCAGTTGAAGTGGTACTCTGAAGGTTACTACGCATCGCAGAAAATACTCTTCAAAAATAAATAGTTATGCAGAAAATTATATACTTGCTTTTGACAAGCAAGTGAGTATACACGCCCAAAAGACTCTGAACCAGTGCAAATGTTGCGCGTAAGCGAGACACTGCTGGATTACGCGGACC
>JABIUH010000485.1 GCA_018701055.1 Woeseia sp.
CACGACCATTGTGGAATCCGGCATTGACGTGCCAACTGCCAACACCATCATCATCAACCGCGCCGATCGTTTCGGCCTGGCACAATTGCATCAATTGCGCGGACGAGTCGGCCGTTCGCACCACCGCGCTTACGCCTACATGGTCGCGCCACCGAAAGCCGCCATGACAGCGGACGCCGTCAAACGGCTCGAAGCGATCGACTCGCTTGAAGACCTGGGTTCCGGGTTTACCCTGGCGACCCACGATCTCGAAATCAGGGGCGCCGGAGAACTGCTCGGAGAAACGCAAAGCGGTCAGATTCAAGAAATCGGCTTTTCGTTGTATACCGAGTTGTTGGGCCGCGCAGTGGAGGCGTTGAAGAAGGGCAAGACGGCCGACCTTGATAAGCCTTTAAATGCCGGGGTCGAAATTAACCTGCACGTCGCAGCGCTGTTACCGGACGACTATATTCCCGATGTGCACCTGCGGCTGATGCTATACAAACGTATAGCCAATGCAGAGAACGCAGCGGAACTTCGCGAGCTACAGGTCGAACTAATCGATCGCTTTGGGTTATTGCCAGCCGCCGCCAAGAACCACATACGGATCGCTACATTGAAACGCTCCGCTATCGCGCTCGGGATCGAAAAAATTGACGCATCTGACAAAGGTGGCTACCTGGTATTCGGCGAGGCACCGGCCACTGACCCGATCGAGCTGGTCAATCTGGTGCAAAACGAGGGCAAGGTCTATCGCTTAAGCGGTGCACATCGACTACAGTTCCGATTAGACCTGAGCGACGAAGAAACTCGTTTCAAGCAGATCGAAACATTGCTGGGTAGACTCACCCCCGCCGAAATTGAAGAGCGCATGCGCGCTGGATAAGTCATTAACTATGATTAATCGCCGATTGAATCTGTACAGAAAAAGCTTACGACGGCTAGCCATCGGCGTTGCTCTGGGTACGATGCCACTGATCATCAGCGCGCAACAAACAGGCGTTCCCGGAGTCGTGACGCTGGAAGAAGAAGCCGTCGAGGCCGTGCGTCAATATGGTGTTGAGTTGATCATTTTCGAATTCAACGATCGTGGCTCCGCGGGAACCGAGGTATTCGCTCCTGACCCGTCACCCGAAGTTCTTCCCGAAGAATTGTTTTTCTCAGACGGCACGGAGGAGATGAATCTCGGCGACGAGGTTTTTACAGGCAGCGAGGTACCGGGCGATGACGCGCAAATTAAAGCAATCGAGGAAAGCGCGACAGACCCGAAGCCTGACATATTTTACGAGGGCATCCCGCTAGAGGAAATTTCGACTCATGAACAAACCGGCCTCAAGCTGTTGCCACCGGACCAATACGTCCTGAACGACGTCTATTCACACCTGCGTCGATTCGACGCCTATCGACCAATATTGCACACCGCCTGGGTACAGCCTACTTTGGAAAAAGATGACACCGTGCCGATAAAACTAAGGCGATTGGGCAACCCGCCACTGCGCCTTGACGGCACTATGACGCTATACCTCAGCAGATTTTTACATTTAGTCGTGGACCTGTCGCTAGAAGAAAAGGCGCCGCGCCAAGCGCCCGTCGATGACAATCGTGTGCGCCAATTTGGTGGCCGACCGAGCTTGAGATTTGACCGGGAGGATGTGACACCGACCGTAACGTATCGCATTGAAGAAGATCGAATCGTCAGAAACGGTGAGTTGCGTTACTACGATCACCCGCGATTCGGGGCTATTGCAAAAATATGGCGCGTTGAAGAGGAAGTGACAGACGACGCCGCGTTGGGCGCCATATCCAATCGCTAAGAAGACCATGCCTCGGTAAACTACGGCAATACGTCTTGTAGAAATTTTTCTTCTGATGCCTTGCCTTCACTGGCTGCGATGACGTTCGTTTTATACGAGACGGTGACAAATTTCGATTCACTTGACCGCGGGTGGTGCAGACCCAACTCACGAACCGCCGCCGAAATTCGCGCCGCGAAATCAGCCGCGCCAACATCACTCGGCGAATGTGAAAGCACAACAATACAAGTGTTGTTATCAACATCGACTCGCGCTGCGACGTCACTGGCCCGACGCAAGCAACGACGAACGGCTTGCGCGACGCGGCGCAA
>JABIUH010000486.1 GCA_018701055.1 Woeseia sp.
ACCAGCGCCCATCACACATACCTGTTCGACATGAGAATTTGCAGCCAACGTTGACTCGATTGGAACGGGCGTTATGTATTTTCCTTTGGAGGATTTGAAGATGTCTTTGACGCGGCCCGTGATCGTGAATGCGTTCAGTGACTCGTCCCAAATGGCTTTATCGCCGGTATGGAAAAAACCATCTTTCGTAAAGACCTCCGCCGTTAGATCAGGGTTCTTGTAATATTCCGTAAACAAGCCAGGACTGCGAATTAGGATTTCTCCTGCTTCAGATAGCTTCATTTCTGTGCCGCTCACCGGCGATCCAATCGTCCCCAATTTCCGGGCATCGAACGGCGAATTGCCACAGGAAAGGCCGCTTGTTTCACTCATCCCCCAGCCTTCTCCAATATCGACGCCTAGTTTGTAATACCACCTAAGCGTAGAGGGTGATATGGGTGCCGATCCCGAGCCATATTGGCGACAATTGCCGAAACCTAGCTCGCCTCGAATTTTCTTTGCGATAGCACTGCCCAATATTGGAATGGATAGTAGTAAGCGTAATTTCCTCGGCGGGATCTTTGCATGAACGCCGGATTGAAACTTAACCCACAGTCTGGGCACTGAGATAAACACCGTTGGTGCGGCGCGCTTTAAGTCATGCCGAAATGTCTGCAACGATTCGACAAATGAGCATTCGGCGCCACAGTAAATAGCCGGACCAGCCGTACAGGTCCTTTCGGTTATGTGTGCAAGCGGAAGATAGGAAAGTACATGGTCAGCGGACGACATGTTCGCCGATTCGGCTGCCGCGTGACTCGCATATTGATAGGCTCTGAATGAGATGACGACTCCCTTGGGCACACCGGTACTGCCGGATGTATACAAGATCGTCATAGTGTCTTCGGGATCCGGATTGGCGACCTGTGACAACGGTTCATTATCGTCAATAAGGTTCTGCCAACTGTATTGGCAATTTGCTATTTCCGCATAGGGAAATGCAATCCGTGGGATAGCATCTGTAAGACCTGCCATGGTGGTTTCGGGATCGTCCAGTTTTCCTACGAAAACGAGTTTGGCGCCACTGTGGCTTAGCAAGTGGGATATGGTTTCCGGACCCGCCGTTGGATAAATCGGTACGGATACAAATCCTGCCATGGCGATGGCGATATCAGCCAGAATCCACTCGGCACTATTCTTGGCCAGAATGGCGATCCGGTCACCTGGCTCGAGGTCAAATGCGCGCAGCGCCCCCGCGAGACAAGCAGCATGGTTCGCCGCATCTGACCACGTCGTTTGGCGCAATTGACCATCGACTGGTTGATGCAGGAATATTCGGTCCGGAGTTTTCTGTGCCCAGTCGAGCAATGCCTGATGCGCAGTTTTCATCGGTATCATTGGCCTATTCAGGTGAACTAAGGCCATTATAAGGGGTCGATTACACTTTCGAGAACTTCTTTTGGCGAAGCGTTAATCCATGGATATTTAGAAGGGAATTTCTGGCTTTCACGGTACTTTCTTCTTATCGTAGAGATAGCTCGCGAGGTAGGCCTTGCTCCGCTCAAAAATCAGGCAAAATATCACTCATGATCACAAAATTAAACGTCATTTCATGCGCGTTCAGCGCCTTTCTTATTTCCGGTTTTCTGCTATTGCCAGCGGGTGCTCAAGAACAGGGAGACTCGGTGCTGGACGAAATTGTTGTATCGGCAACACGTCGCGCTTCGTCGGTTCGGGATGTTGCTCGATCGATTTCCGTTGTTGATAAAGAACGCATTCAGAACGGCACGCAGCAGCTAGGGTTAGATGAAGCGTTAGCCGCAGTGCCCGGTTTGTACATTCAAAATCGCTATAACTTTTCCGGAGATTTGCGTGTGGCCATGCGTGGCTTCGGCGCCCGGTCGAGTTTTGGTATCCGTGGCATCAGGGTTTATGTCGATGGCATTCCCGAAACACTGCCCGATGGCCAGTCAGGTGTTGACAGCATTGATCTTGGTTCGGCGCAGCGCATCGAAGTGCTTCGTGGGCCATCTTCTTCACTGTATGGGAATGCATCTGGTGGCGTTATTTCCGTCATAAGTGAGTTAGGCGATACCGATCCGTATGTTGAGGGGCGATTGGCCGCCGGAGATTTTGGCTTTTTCCAGGTTGGAGTCAAAGCGGCAGGCAAACTCAACGAGACAGATTATCTGTTCAATCTGTCTAAGACAGAGCTCGACGGTTATCGCGACCACGCCGAATTTCGGGGCACCCAATTCAATGGAAGACTGGGCATTCCGTTCGGAGAAAGCGATCGACTTCTAGTCGCGCTCAATATTACAGATCAACCGGTTGCTGATGATCCGGGTGGCATTAATGCAGCTCAAGTGGTGCTCGATCCGGCCTCTGCCAGAGCGCAAAATTTACAATTCGACGGCGGTGAAACGGTAGAGCAGCAACGGCTTGGTTTTGTCTACGAACGCGAACGTGAGTCGGGAACGTTAACTTTGCGAAATCACTATGTCTGGCGAGACTTCGCAAACAAGTTGCCGTTCTCTGGCGGCGGCGCGGTTGATTTGGAGCGACTTTTTTACGGTTTCGGCGCGCAGTTTAGCCTCGGTGAACAGCTACCCGACAACGCCGGACTGTCTTTCGGTGTGGATTACGATCGGCAGGATGACGATCGCAAGCGTTTCGACAACAATGACGGTGTGTTGGGTGCTATGACGTTTGATCAGAACGAGCAGGTTGATAGCATAGGTGTATTTGTCCAGGGCGAGCTTCGGCCCAACGATTTTTTGACGTTGTCAGCCGGTCTACGCTACGACGAGATTTCGTACGACGTTAGCGACCGGTTTTTGACCAACGGCAATGATTCCGGCGCTTTGGATTTCGATGAGCTAAGTCCATCGATCGGTGTCAATTACCGATTGGGGGAGGGCGTGCTTTTTGCTTCATACGGTAGTTCATTTGAGACTGCGACGACGACAGAGCTTGCGAACCCGGACGCGAGTGGTGGCTTTAACAACTCACTTAAGCCACAACTAGCCGACAACTTCGAAGTCGGCTTTAAGAACAGTGTCGGCAATATTTATTACGAGATCGCACTTTTTTCCATCGATCTCGAAGACGAATTGATACCGTTTGAGCTGGCGGCGTTTCCCGGTCGTACATTTTATTCCAACGCGGGTGATTCGTCGCGCGAGGGAATCGAAACCGCACTTAGTTGGGCGAATGACAATGGACTTCGAGTTGATGCATCGTTCACGTGGTCCGATTTCAAGTACGATAGTTTTATTGACGACAACATGAATGACTTCAGTGGCAATCAACTTCCTGGATTGCCGAGACGGTTCGGCTACCTCGGTCTTACGTACAACGCACAGAACGGGTTTTCCGGAACGATCGAAGTCGTTCATTCAGGTGATCTGTACGGAAATAACGCCAATAGTGTTGAAGTGTCTTCGTATACGGTGACGAACCTTCGCCTAATGCGTGAGTTCGAAACTGAAGCATGGATTTTGCGTCCCTATCTTGGTATCAACAATCTGTTGGACGAGGATTACAATAACAATATCCGAATCAATCCATTCGGCGGTAGATTCTTTGAGCCTGCTCCTCCCCGAAATTTTTATGCGGGAGTGGTCGTTAGGTTTCAGCGCGACCGCTGAAGAAAGGCCTCGAAAGTAAGGCCATGACAGCGGACTTTCTGTGTCCGAGTGCTGCCGAAAAAAAGGTCAGAGCAAACTGCTCTGACCTTTTCATTTAATACTTAGTAAAAGAAGTTACTAAGGTCGTGCGAGTATAACTTCTACTTCGATAAAGACGCCTGGGCGGGCCAAAGCCGCAATCTGGAACGCGGAACGTGCTGGCTTGTTTGGCTGGTCCGCAGTACCGAAGTACTTGGAGTACGATTTCATAAATCCGGCGAAGTCCATCCGACCGCCGGGCATTTGTGGATCGCCGACAAGAAATACCGTCATCTTAACGACATCTTCAAATCCTAGGCCGAGATTTTCAAGCGATGCTTCCATTCTTTCGAAAACACTGTTTGCCTGAGTCTCCGTATCACCATAAAAAGAACGGCTAGTCGGGTCTGCATCCGGATTCGCCGGCCCCGGCAATGTACCGCTGTGGTAAACCATCGTTGTGCCAGCGGTAACCTCGACTGCCTGAGCAATCGGGAAGGTGGATCCACCTGGCAGTGGATGTCGCGTGACGTCTGCATTAGCGCAGGCGCAAACGGCGAACATGGCGATAAGGAATGCAGCTTTTCTCATGATTTAATCCCCTGATTTATTGTCTATAAAGTCGATATATATTTGACGACGTCGTTAATTGCACCGTCATCGGGAAGTAGTTGTGCGGCGGCACGCATCTGCATGCCGTAAGTGTCAGCAGAATGTCCGCCTCTGTTGCCGCGTTTGAAATTTTGTAGTTGAGACACTAAATACCAATCACTGGTCTTCGTCAATGAAGGGCTTCCCAGCGCCTCATTACCTTGGCCGGTGACTCCGTGGCAGGCGCTACAAGTACCGTATAGCCGTTTGCCGTTATCTATATCGCCGCCGACTGTTGGTAGCGACTTTTCCGATCGAGTCGAATTCACATATGCTGCAGCAGCGACAATCTGTTCATCCGTCAATGCAGCAGCCATGGGCCGCATTTCCATGCCAGTGAGATCGCCTTCGTGGGCGCCGCGCCATTCGTTCCTAAATGATTTGAGTTGCTGCTCAACGTACCATGCTTCAATGCCACTGATACGCGGTGCCCGCAAGATTGGGTTACCCATCAATTGGACTCCATGACAGGTTGTGCAGTAAATGAAATCGTCGTCAGGAATTGCAAGTTCGTCCTCGGCGGACGCGTTCGTCGTCGCGGTGACCCACACAAATGACGCAAGAAGACCGACAACTC
>JABIUH010000501.1 GCA_018701055.1 Woeseia sp.
CGCAACAGTAAAACGCCCGCCGTCAGAGACGGCATCAAACGTCTGAGCAAGCGTCGGACGATTGCGCCGATCGTTGAAACGGCTGTCGCTCATCGACGTCAAAACGGCGAATGTACCGGCGGGCTGCACTACGCTTGTTCGATAAATCAGCCCAACCGTGATTGCGTCACTACCGATAACACCGGTTTCTATGGATGCCCACTCGCCATTGCCGACAACAACATTCATCGCGTCCACAATGCTCTGCAAAGCCACGCCGCCATTGTTTTCCAACTCCATTAGACCAACGACATCTGCATCCATAGCCAGCAACGTATTAACCGTTTTTTGGTGTTGGCGGGCAAACTCGAGTGTGCTGTCGGCGCCGCGACACCCCATATCGGCATCAGGCCCGCAATTGTTCTGGCCGTTGTCGATTGTGGTGAAATAATTCAGCACATTAAAACTTGCTACTTTTACGTTTCCGCCAGGGTCGGGGGGAACACTATTTCGCACATTTTGGGATACAAATAGAGGATCAAATGCCGGCTCTAGCCGAAACGATTCCTTGCCGGAACCGCCGCTACCGCGGCTAAACCGAATGTTGCCGCCCGCAATTGCAACTGTGTCGCCAACGCGCACAGAATAGTCAGCGCTGTTCGAGGCTGTCGGTTTCAGGTAGTGAATGTCGTCTGGGTTCTGCAACGACAATCCATCGTCTAGAATAAGGCTACGGCTCGCCACATCTTCTTTATGTGCGCCGTAGCCGGCCATATCGGGCGCATTGCTGTTTGTGAATTGATACAAGCGATCTGTCGACGACAAAGTGAGTTCGCCGTACCGCTCGAGATTGAACACGTCGCTGATGGTTGCAGGGTCCGCAAGGCCAACAAACATTCCTTCAAAACGTTCGAAATCGGCGATGAGAATACCGTCACTATTCGCGACAGTAGTTGCCGGAAAGGAAAGGTCAGTGGGTTGGATCGCACCAGATCCGACTACACGTACGGAATCTGCAACAATGTGAGTTTCGAAAAAGTTCTCTGTGACGGTTCCCGTGACCTCCACCAACTGGGTGATAACAACATTATTAATTGCGGAATTCTGATCGAAAACAAAAATACCGTCTGACGTTGCTGGGTCACCGTCTCCGATTGCCATCTGCATGAAGAATCCGCCGAGATTTCTGCCAGTATCCGCGTCACCTTGTTGAAAATCGCCAGTCACTATTCCCGTAATTTTGACTCTTTGACCTAACATCGGACTGACATTTCCGTCGCCCTGAACCTCCGAAATCGTCGCGGTGTTCGCATCAATGGGATAGGGAAGCGCTGGAGCGATACCACTGCCACCACCGCTACACGCGTTTAGCGAAAGAACAATCGCAATTATCAATAATCTCTTTTGCACAGACAAAACCACCGCAGCGGGCAAAACCCATGAGACCGCTTTATATCATAGTGGTTCTAGGCTGCTGGCGAACTATTGATCGAGCAATTGCGGTGAATCCCACGCGATATAACCGTCTGGCGACATCACGTAGCGATCCAACTGGAAACCGATATAAAAACACCCTGTTTCATCAGGGTTTTCCGTAATCATCAGATCGTCAACCGGTACCAGGCGCTTTATTCGCTGGCTAAACAATTTGGCAATACTGGGCTTCTCTACGGCGTAAATGATATCCATGACATCCTCCTTGATGGCTGCCCTTAACACGAATTTGAGTGTCGACCACAGAGTAGGTGCTTGCCGCTTAACGCGAGCTAAAATTTTTATTAATGGCACCTGAACAGACAGGCTCCTACGAGCGTAAGTAATCGTCACTCCCGTCCAGCCAATCGTCCCGACGGGGTGCCCACATATCCATTTCTTCCACATCCCCCATACACGTTGCCTCGTGCGGTACATGAGCCGGAATCACCACGACACCACCTGGCCCGATATCGACGCTTTTAGCGCGATCATCGCCAAAGACGAAGCGCATCGTACCTTTTAAGACCTGGGTAACTTGCTCGTTGTGATGGCTGTGCATAGGCACCACGAATCCATCCTCGAAATAAATGCGGGCAACGGTCATGAGTTCGCCAGTGACGATTCTCCGTCGCATACTCGAATTTACTGTTTCGAGCGGAATATCGTCCCAATTGATTAGTTGTAGATTATCGATCGACATATTGCATCCTCGTCTTTGTTTCGCACGTGCGAGCTCCCGTACCAACGCGAATAATCGCATTGATTAGGCGTCAAACGTTAGTAAACAATAGTCGTAGGAATTTGGGCGATCGCCCAGTCGCTCAGCGAGATACTTCTACAAATTCAGACAAAAACTCAAGGCCTCGACGCAATTCAGTGCGATTGATGGTCGCACGGGATACACCGTCGAAGTCTGCGACGACCCATCGAAGCTCATGCGTCTCGCAATAGGCCCACAATAAACGACCTATTTGCCACGCGTCATCCCGTCTGCCGCAATGCGGACAACCACTGAACTCACGGCGCCGCGCGAGTGGAAACGGAATTACATTGCTGGTCTCTGCTGACATACAAGCAAAGGTATGCAATGCGTAACACGCTATCTGTGACCCAACTCTCAAGAATTCGGGAGATTCCAGGCTACTGATCAAAAACTGCGACGTACGTCCGTGGCGGGTGACGACATCTCGTTCCTGCGGTATGGTCGACTCACTCTAAATGGGAATCCATCGATGCTAAGAACAACATTTGCTATTGCTACGGCCACCGTCCTTTCGACTACTGCGTTCGCGCAAGATGATGGAATTTCCTGGAAGGCAACCGAAGTAGGCACTGGCCTATACATGCTGGAAGGCGAAGGTGGCTTCCCGGGCGGAAACTTAGGGTTGATGAGTGGCAGCGATGGAAATGTCCTCATTGACAACGGACTTGCGACAACGACTGCAACGACGGTTGCCACGATAGAACGCATGACAGAGGGGCCGGTCAATTTCGTCGTCAACACGCACGCCCACGGCGATCATACCGGCTCGAATCATGCCTTCACTGCTGCTGGAGCGACAGTTGTTGCACATAATAATTTGCGACAAGCATTAATCGAAGATGAAACTTTCGATCGAAGTGGCCTTCCGGAGTTAACGTTCGACGAATCGGTCACTTTTCATTTGAATGGACATACCTCCTACATATTTTTTATCCCAATGGCGCACACGAGCGGTGACGCAGCAATTCACTTCACGGAAGCGAACGTCATTCACGCAGGCGATGTTTTTTTCAATAAAGTATTTCCGTTCATCGACATCGATGGCGGCGGTAGCGTTGCCGGATTTATTGCGGGCCAGCAGAAATTGCTTTCGATGGCTAATGCCGATACGAAAATTATTCCAGGACATGGTCCACTGGCCAGCCTGAACGACCTACAAACCGCAGTCGACATGCTGATTGATGCAAGGTCTCGCATAAATACCCTGGTCGATGCAGGTCGTTCAATCGATGCAATACTCGCAGAGAATCCGCTATCTGTTTACAACAGTTGGAACTGGGATTTCATCACCACTGAAACCATGACCCGAACCATTCACCGCGAACTGACCGCAGAGTGAAATTCTGCCGTCCCGAAATGTCGTGACACCGAGTAGCGGGTGCTCAACTGACAAGCTGGAACGGAACCGATCGCCGGGCAGCCGGGCAGCCGGGCAGCCGGGTTTACGCCCGAGGGTACTGCAGTTCCAACGACCATTCAGACAGCGCACGAAAATAGGCAGGAAACTTGGCATCGAAATTCAATGAGAAAGAATTCTCGAGCGTAATGTCTGTGGGCGACGGTCGTTTCGCGCAACTCCTTTGCGAATAAATCGGCCCAACGAAAATGGGTATGACGCTGCTTCCTGACGGTAGCCGTCTTCGTTATCTAGTAAGACGCTGGTCGTTCTTGGGCATTCCGCTGCCAAAGGTACTGGCGCCAATGGGCGGCGTTTACGAAACGACAGACGGCGAGCAGTTTGTCTTCCACGTCGAAATTAATGTGCCAATCATCGGGCACATCGTGACCTAGCATGGCGAGTTGGACGGGAGTTCAACGCGTTATCGAATGCCAAGAATTTCCTGCACCGCGCGATGTCCATGATAAATAGCCGAATCAGTATCGGCAGCTGCACCCGCATCTGAATTTGCAATTCCAATTCGACCATGAGGTTGGCGTCCCTTAACCCACGGTTTGTCGCTCTCACTATCGTAATGCGGCTCCCACAAAAGTCCGGGACTATAAGAATATCCATGTGCCCATCGATTGACGGTAATTGCTGAAATATCGTTTTCCGCGTCAAAACCCGCACCGCCGAGCGCTTGGTCAAGCTGGTCACGCACGTGATATTCGAAAGTTGAGAACGGTGTTTCAAGCAACTTCCGGCGTCCTGCCCGCCACTGCTCTGGCCCTTGAATATCGTCGAAGTACGGCACATAGCACATGTGCAATACCATGGGATCGTCGGGTGACTTACCAAATTCGTAGCCGCCAATCGATACCGGGTAATCCAGCTCAACTTGTTTGAAAAAGTCATTAGTGTAGAAAACAAACTGAACGCCGAGATCGGCGAATGCACGCCAATTAGGCACCACGACTTTTGTATAGGTAAGCGGAATCTTGACGTTGTATGCCAAGCCCTGTTTTTGTTCGTTCGGCAACTCGTCGCAGATATAGGGTATCGCACTGTTGTAGCACGCCATGACGCAGTGCTTGGCGCGAACGGTATGCGCATTACCTGAGTGAACGTAGGTCACGTCCACTACTTTGCCATTCGCGGTGTGTCC
>JABIUH010000231.1 GCA_018701055.1 Woeseia sp.
CTGCGCCGAATCGCGGTCAACATGCCAAGCCCAAGCACGTCAACTTTAAGCAAACCTAAATCTTCAAGATCATTTTTCTCCCATTGAATGACAGTGCGATCAGCCATCGTGGCATTCTCCACAGGCACAAGCTCTGCCAACGGACCATTCGAGATAACAAAACCGCCAACATGCTGCGAGAGATGTCGCGGAAATCTTATCAGCTGCCGAACGAGATACAGCAAACGTTTGATCAACGGGCTGGCTGGATCAAGCCCCGCTTCCAAAACTCTACTGTCATCGACTTCGCTGCCATCCCACCATTGCATCGATTTAGCCAACCGATCGACCTGTAAACCGCTTAGTCCTAATACCTTGCCAACGTCGCGGAGTGCGCTGCGCGGACGATAGGTAATCACTGTCGCAGCGAGCGCTGCTCTATCCCGCCCATACTTTTGATAAATATATTGAATAACTTCTTCACGACGTTCGTGCTCGAAATCAACATCAATATCCGGTGGTTCGTTACGCTCTTTTGATATGAAACGCTCCACCAGCATCGCCATGCGATCCGGATCAACTTCGGTAATACCAAGACAAAAACACACGGCAGAGTTGGCCGCTGAACCACGGCCCTGACAGAGAATTTGTTGACTCCTGGCGAACGCCACAACGTCATAAACCGTTAGAAAAAAAGGTTCGTACTTCAAGTCAGAAATGAGTTCGAGCTCATGCTCAACCAGCGCCTGTACTTTTGCAGGCGTACCCGCCGGCCATCGTTTCTGCATACCCTCTTCCGTCAAATGTCGTAGCCAGCTGGTCGGCGTTTGACCTTGCGGCACAATTTCGTCGGGATATTCGTAACAGAGTTCATCGAGTGAAAAATCGGTCAGACTCGCGATGTGAAGCGTTTCAGCAAGAAGTTCACGTGGATAAATACGACTAATTGTTTGCCTCGACCTAAGGTAGCGCTCACCGTTCGGGTATAACGCATATCCTGCACGATCAAGCGTCACGCCTTCACGTATTGCGGTTACCGTGTCTTGTAACGCACGTCGTTCACGACTGTGCATGTGCACATCACCAGCCGCCACTAGCGGCAGATTCAATGCCTGGCTTAGATGCTGTAAACGTTCGAGGCGTAAACGTTCAAGACCATCAGCCAACAATTCAACGGCAATCCATAGTCGGCCACGGAAAATATCGATGATCCACGCATCATCGGCACTCAGCAGCAATTGGTTAGCTGGGATCCATATAACGAGACAATCATTAAGCCCATCAGCAAAATCATCTGCCGTGATCTTATAACTGCCCTTTTCTGCCGCACGTCTACCACGGGTAATGAGTCGGCACAGGGCCGTATAACCTACGCGACTCCTTACCAGCACAACCAACTTCAAACCACTTTCCAGTCGAAACTCAGAACCGATGATTAGCTTCTTAAGGCCTGCCTCCTTAGCACTGACATGCGCTCGAACAACACCGGACACCGAACATTCATCCGTAATGGCAAGCGCTTGATACCCCAGTGCAACCGCAGTTTCGACGAGCTCTTCGGGGTGCGAGGCACCCCTTAAGAAAGTGAAGTTGCTTAGGACGTGCAATTCAGCATATGCCGTCACCCGAACATGCCCAGTGCGTACATGCGAGATTCACTCAGGTGGAGATTCACCCGAACATTCCATGCAAATACCACGAGGCGTTTCTATTCTTGCCACGGTCTCGGTAAATCCACAAATTCACGCCCTGAGGAGTCTTGGCAACAAAATAGTCACGCGCGATGCCCTCGCTATCCCACCATCCAGTCTCAAGGCGTTCCGGACCATCCAGCAATAGCAGAACGCCCTGATAGCACGGCCTATTATCATCTGTCAGCAACGGTTCCGGTGCTTGCAACATCCATAAAGGACGACGTAATACCAAACTATTAGTACGCCGAATATCCGCCAATAATTCCGGTGTATCGATGCCTGATGCATCGAAACTTCTGGAATAAAATGACGTACTGGCGCACTTTGGTACATCACTAAACGCTTCTCGGTATCGCCACGCATATTGTGGTCGATGCTCCGCCACCATCATGACGCCATGCACTGCCTCTTCACCGATACGTGCAGACAACCGCTCCGCAAGATGCGCCATCGAGGTGTTGTAACGTTGTGGCTTTTCACGATTGAATGGCAATGCACTGGTCTCTGCATCAAATCTTTGCCCTTGTCCGCCACACAATTGAATCGCAATAATCGGAGCGGAAAGGTTCATGCAGTCGAATTTAATTTCAAGCAAATCAAACCAGTGTTGCGCGACTCGATCTGCTTGCACGCAACCCAGTGACAAATGCGTTGCGGGTTCCTGCAAATGGAAAAAAATAAACTCGACATGCTGCACTGCTAACTGTCGCGTCAATAAAAAGTGTTCTAGCTGCGCTAGTAACTTCTGACAAATATTCAAAATAAAAGCGGCGTCACTTTCTTCTTCATTAAGATCATAATCAGCAACAAAATGCTCAGGACCTCGATAATTGACGCGCGGGTCTGGCATACAACCAGTCGCACGATCAAACTCCAGCAAACGGCTGGCACCAAATCGTTTGGCGAACCCTTGCCTCGGCAAGCGCAATGCTTCACCAATCGAATTAACACCCATTCCGCGTAACGACTGACAAACCTTATCCGGCCAATCGAGACAGGAAATCGGCAAGGGGCTCAGCTTTCCGACCAGGTTGCGCGCGTCGCGAATACAAACTTTTCGTCCGGCTTTTGCTAACCAAGTTGCGGCAAGCGGCGTGGGTGCGATCGCAATCGCAACGTGAAATCCCTGGCTTTTAAAACCGTGGACAATGCGTTTGCGTAGTGGCTTTATGCCGCCAAACAGTTTTTGGCTTCCGGCAATTTCCAAGAGCAACAGCGAAGGCGCTTCGACAGAAGTAAAGGCCGTAAATTCCTCCGACCATTCGGCCAGATCTTTCAACACACGCGCTTCCCGAGCCAGGTTGCGCTCTTCAAGTTGTAACGTTGGTATTAATGCAAGTGCTGCATTAATACTGAGCCCTGAACTGATACCGGCAGCATGTGCAGCTGCGTTC
>JABIUH010000487.1 GCA_018701055.1 Woeseia sp.
CGGAGGGAAAGTTTGAAGCCTATGCGGCCGATTCAGGTGAGCGCTTGTGGTCTGTTAAAACTGGAACAGCTATTAACGCAGCACCGGCCGCGTATTCGATGGACGGTGAGCAATATGTCGTCATTCCAATTGGCGCCGGCGGCGGCCTGCAGTTCCGGTACCCACAGATGCATTCGACCAATGAATCGGAAGGGCCAACCCGTTTATTGGCTTTTAGCCTTAACGGCGTAGCGGACATGCCGGAGTCATCAGGTGACGCTCGCGCGCTTCCAGCACAACCAACGTTGATCGCAAGTGCCGAAGTCATTGAGTCTGGGCGGCAACTTTATGGCGATAAATGCACGAGTTGCCACGGCTATGAAGGGGTCGCCCGATCGGGCGGTACGGTGCCCGATCTTCGCTACGCCGATGATGAGACACACGCAACCTGGCATGGCATCGTTGTCGGTGGAGCGCGTTCAACACAGGGCATGCCTGCGATGGAATTAAATGTCGAAGAATCCGAAGCCGTTCGAAATTACGTGCTATCGCTGTCGGAAGAGATAAGGGCAAAGCAGTAGGCTAAAACATATGAATATAGATAAACCACTCCGCAAACTTGGCACCGTTAATATAGATGCGCTACGCGATGTAATTCTCACGCAAGAGGACCTTGCCTGGCATGAAGATCAGTATCGCCAGGAAGAATTTGAAGTGCACCACGCCACTCAATCAATTGTGGTTTTCTTTGTTGACCTGGACCACTGGCCACAAGTAACCGTGAGCAAGGAGCCCGGTTTCGCACGTATCGCCGATGTTGCTCTGCCGTTAATGAATATGATTATTAAAAAGCATTACACACCTGGTGGCACAGTTATTCGCGCGATGGCGGCAAAGTTACTCGCCGGCAGTGTTATCAACCCTCACTTCGATCGCCATCCGTCGTTCCATGTTGGACATCGAATTCATGTTCCGATTACGACCAATCCGCGCGTGCGTTTCATGATTGATGGCCGACCCTACAAATTTGTGGTCGGCGAAGCCTACGAAATCAACAATCAGAAAACGCATTCCGTCATGAATAAGGGCGCAGAAGATCGGATTACTTTTATTTTCGACTACGTGCCCGCCGATCAGCTCGCCGATGACGGATCAGCGAAGCAATAGCATTCCATTTTAGGCCCGCACTATTAAAGAACGGGTTCCAGCACTTCGCGAAGCTCTTCTAGATAAGGGTCAAAATTTCGCCAGAACTCCACTGCGGATGTATATATCGGTTCGCGCACCTGCTCTGAACTAGCGGTATTAACCGGTCGATCACTCTTATGATACTCGACGCAGCTCTGCTCAAAAGGGAGTCCGCAGAAATCCAAAATTCGGCGCACTTGACCTTCAAGATCAGCAACAACTTCTTCGTACTGCACTCGCAGAACTTCTCCCGGGAGTACGGCATCCCAATGCGCCATCATGTCAATGTACCGTAGGTAGTACTCCCCCAGTTCATTGAGGTCGTAAGTCTGGGTTTTTCCTTGTGCAAAAAGCTGGCGGTAATTAGCAACGCAAGTGGCCATCGGTTCGCGGCGCGCATCGATTATTTTCGCGTGAGGCAAGATTGATCGAATGAAACCAACGTGCGAAAAGTTCTCGGGCATCTTATCAGTGAAAAACATAGTTTCGTCGGCACAATGAGTCGATGCGTGATAGAGATAACTTCTGCCAAGAGCTGTTATCTCATGGCTACTCAGCTGCTGCATAATTTCCGTGTAATGCAAATTATCGGGCTTGTTCGCGATCATGCTGCTCGTCAGCATAAGAACGTAGGGCAACTCGCCCACGCCCTCGAGCGAACTATGACTACCTAAGATTTGCTCTATCAATGTAGATCCAGAGCGCGGCATCCCGAGCACGAATATTGGCGTCACGGCTGTAGGCGTCTGCGCGCTTACGCTCGCCAAAAAATTCGCGTTAAATACATTTTTGATTCGATCCTGATCGACTTCGATCTTCACAGGGTCGTATTTGACGATGGAGCGTTTCAACGAATTTCCCTGCACATATTGCTCCCAGGCCGCGGGGAAGTTTTCTCGTTTCTCAAACGCTCTCGCGAGGGCAAAATGGAAGGCAATTTTGGAATCTGGCGCTAGACTCTCCGATTCTAGCTGCGACTCCATAGTGACCACTTCTTCGTCACTCGCGCTGTAACGATGCAAGCTAGCTAGATACCACCAGGTCGAGCCAATTTCCGGACTTACCTCTACACTACGTTTGTAGCTCGCATTCGCTTCATCTTGCTGACCGGAAATTCGCAGCATGTGTCCTTGGCCGATAAGCGCTGCTGGGTCATCTGGCCGAATGCCGAGGCAGTTCTCGTAAGCACCCAGCGCATCTGCGGTTTGACCAACGATGCCGTGCAAATTACCAAGATGAAGTTGCACGTCCGGATTCTCGGGCGCGAGCGCGGCTGCTGACTGCAAGAACTCAATGGCTTCCGGATAACGGCCACGTTCACCCAAAAAATTGGCAAGGTCAAACAACGAATCCGGATCGTCAATTTTCAATTTGACTATCCGCCGTAAATACCCTTCGGCAATAACATAGCGTTCATCATCGCTTGCCGCCACCGCTAGAATACTTAATGCATCCGTGTTCTCCGGCTCCCGCTTGAGAATGGCATCGCAAAGTTGTTCGGCCTGCGTAGGCTCGCCTCGCAACCGCAAAGCATTCGCTTCCCCTAGTAAATTCGGCGTAGCGGTAGTTTGCATAAGCTCCTGCCGCAATGCCTGAGCTTCGACATCTTTGCCAGCGCGCTGGTATGCAACGCCCAGTCCACGCGTCGCTGATGAATTATCACTGTCGAGGGTGCGAGCTCTTTCGAAATACGAAATAGCGGCGTGCGGATCATTGCGAGCCAAATATATGGCGCCCATATCTTCGTGAGGTTTCGCAAAACCTGGTTCGATTCCGATGGCACGACGCAGGTGTTGTTCAGCCTCATCTAAGTCCCCCTTCCGAATTAACATCGCGCCTAGAATTCCGAGCAAATTTATCTCGTCGGGATCACCAATTAGATACCCACGGCAGGTCGATTCAGCATCGTCCATACGACCATCGTTGAGTAGGCGAACAATGCCGTCCAATTTCCCCCTAACGTGGTCAGTCATGCAGACCGGCCGCACGAACTACTTCAGGGATTGCCGATAAATCTCGGGCAGACATGATGTTGACGCCCGCC
>JABIUH010000488.1 GCA_018701055.1 Woeseia sp.
GAAGTGGCGCCGCTTGCATTTATGCGCGGCCGTTCGCTCAATGAATCATTCGTCATTCTTGACGAAGCGCAAAATACCAGCGTTGCGCAAATGAAAATGTTTTTGACGCGAATTGGATTCGGGTCCCGAGCGGTGGTAACCGGGGATATAACACAAATCGATCTGGCCGCCGGGCAATTGTCAGGATTGAATAATGCCATTGAGGTTTTGCGTAACGTTAGTGGAGTCGCTTTTACCAGTTTCACGCCTAAGGACGTAGTCCGGCACGAACTGGTGCAGCGAATTGTTGAAGCCTACGAGACGAGCGAAAATGCAGGCGACTGACAGTCCGTTCTCGACTGTCGGCGACCTCGATGAGCATTAAGGTTCAGGTTGATGTACAGATTGCCAGTGAGGCAGACAGTGTGCCGCAACTCGAGGACATTAATGACTGGATCGCAGCCGCGATAGCAGAAGTGGGCCCCGATTCTGCGTGTGAAGTGTCTGTACGCATTGTTGACGAAGAGGAGGGGCGGTCTCTCAATCGAGAATACTGCAACAAAGACTATGCTACGAATGTATTGTCGTTTGCTGCCGGCGATGCAGCGTCCTCTTTGCCACCGGATGTTCCAAATGCGCTGGGAGATATCGTAATCTGTGGCCCAATTGTGGAGAAAGAGGCGGCAGCACAGAATAAGGCGGTCGCGGATCATTGGGGCCATTTATTGGTACACGGCACGTTACATTTATTAGGGCACGATCACGAAGACGATCAGGATGCTGCGGCGATGGAGGCAATCGAGACGGATATTTTGACTGGAAAAGGGGTGCCTAACCCCTATGATTATTAGAACTGGCATCGTTGGCCATTTCGGCTAACAATGAACTGCTACACTATTGTGGCTTAGCGCGACTTCCAACTTTTACAGACAGGGACAATGAACGACAAACCACCAAGTACAAACGGCTCAGGGAAAACTGGCGTATTCAAACGAGTGTTACGCGCCATCAAAGATGAACCTCTGAGCCGCGACGAAATTCACGATCTCCTGCAGGAAGACGAAGGCGTCTTCGAACCTGATGAAAAAGAAATGCTGAGCGGCGTTCTTGAAGTGGCAGAGACTCAAGTACGCGATGTGATGATTCCACGCTCACAAATGGTCGTTGTTGAGAAAGAGCATTCGCTCGAGGAATTACTGAGCGTAATTATTGGTTCCGGGCATTCGAGATTCCCAATTATTGGTGAGGACCGCGATGAGGTACTCGGGATATTGTTGGCAAAGGACCTGTTGCGCTTTTTCGGTGACCCTTCTGATACTGAATTGGATATTGAGGATTACCTGCGGCCTGTATCCGTCATCCCCGAATCCAAACGTCTAAACGCACTCCTGAAAGAGTTCCGCGACAGTCATAATCACATGGCCGTTGTGGTCGACGAGTACGGCGGCGTTTCCGGTTTGCTGACTATCGAAGATGTGCTCGAGGAAATTGTTGGCGAGATCGATGATGAACACGATCTTGAAGAAGCTAAGTATATACAGCCAGACAAAGACGATGCTGGCAAGCCGTGCTTCGCTGTCAGAGCCCTAACGCGTATTGAGGATTTCAACGAATACTTCGGTTGTGAGCTGACTGAGGAAGAGGGTTACGACACGATCGGTGGCCTAGTCCTGCATGAACTTGGGCGACTGCCACGGCTGGGTGAAATGTTGCAGTACGGTGGATTCGAATTCTGTGTTGTTAGGGCTGATCGGCGTCGAATTGACGCGCTACGAGTTAGTCGGCTCCTGCAGGAAGCCGACGCTTAAGCCGCCGCAAACTGTGTTGGAAAATCTTCCGATGGATGCCTGGGCCAGCGAATATCCGCGGAGAGTCCGTGTTGCATATTTCTTGCTTGGCATTTTGTCGATGCTGTCATTCGCGCCGTTCGGGCTTTACCCATTGGCGCTTATATTGGTCATTCCCCTTTTGTTGGCGTTTCAACGTTTAGCGCCGCGTCCAGCTGCATGGATTGGCTTCTGGTATGGCGCCGGATTGTTTTTTGGGGGTACCTATTGGCTGTACGTTTCGATCCATGTCTTTGGTCAGGCACCGCTAATTCTAGCCTTATCGCTGATGGTAGCGTTGGTTCTCATCATGGCGGTCTACTACGCCGCGGCAGGCTGGCTGATTGCGCGATTTCGTGGTGACAGCAAGGGTGGTTTTGCGCTGTTGGCCGCCGGCGTTTGGGTTCTGATTGAGTGGTTGCGTGGCTGGTTTCTGACGGGCTTCCCGTGGATGACTTTCGGTTACAGTCAAATTGATTCGCCTTTGTCCGGGTTCGCGCCGATCGTGGGGATATACGGTGTCTCCTTTCTTTTGTTGCTAAGTGCGGGAGCCTTGGTTTCTGCCCTGCGGGCGTCGGGAAGAAGTCGCGCGGTTATGGTTTTCTACGCGTCGCTGCCATGGATTGCCGGCTTCGCACTGCAAAATATCGAATGGACTGAGCCTAGCGGTGACCCGGTTGTGACGACCATCGTTCAGGGTGGGGTATCGCAGGACCGTAAGTGGCTACCCGAGCAATTCGAACCGACACTCAAGCTGTATAGGGACTCGCTGTCGGACGAAAACTACAACCTGACTAAAAGTCAGTTGATTATCTGGCCCGAGGTCGCGATTCCGTCGGTAATCGACCGCGTCGATGGGTACATCGAGCAACTGGAATCAGATATTGCGACGCGTGGGCAGACGCTTTTGTTTGGCATCCTCGAACGCGACGAATCACAGGAGCATGTCTATAACAGCGTTGTAGCGCTTGGCGGCGATTCTCGACAGATTTACAGAAAACGGCATCTCGTTCCATTCGGGGAATTTTTTCCGGTGCCGGATTTCATTCGCGAGTGGATGCGTCTGATGAATCTTCCTTATAGCGACATCAGCCCTGGAGAGGACGTTCAACCGCTACTTAAAATGACTGATGGCAATATACTGTCGGTCGCGATTTGCTACGAAGACGCGTATGCCACAGAACAGTTGTATGCCTTACCAGAGGCCAGCATTTTGATTAACGTGAGCAACGACGCCTGGTTCGGTGACTCCATTGCACCGCATCAGCATCTGCAAATTGCACGCATGCGTGCATTGGAAGTCGGTCGTCACGTCGTAAGAGCAACGAATAACGGCATTAGTGCATTCATCGGGCCAGATGGTGAGCTTATTAAAACCGGGCCGCAGTTCGAATATGTTGCGATGAGTCATGATGTGCAGCCGCGCAACGGACAAACACCATTCGCGCGGAGTGGGAACTGGCCCGTTATCTCTGTCGCTTACCTGATCCTGCTCGGGTTCGGCTGGAGGACTCGCGGCCGTCAGTAATCAATACATCTAAAGATTATGTAACTTAATAACTGATTGATTTTAAAAAATTAAAAAAATAGTTGCTTTTAATTCTATAGATCAATAGAATTAATCGCCTGAACCTCCGAACACTGAGATGTATGGCTGCCCCACAGGACAATAATCGCTACGACCAACAACGCCAGCGGGCTATTCGAGCGGCGGCTTCCGTGTTCGCGGAGAAAGGGTTTTACGGTGCCAGCACCAAGGATATAGCGGAGCACATGGGGATCAAGCAGGGCAGCCTCTACTACTATTTTAAATCGAAGGAAGATGCGCTCGGTGAAGTGTGCCGCTTCGGAATCGAAGACTATGTAGAGCGTATGAAGTCAATTGCCACAAGCGATCAACCGTTTGAGTCGAAGCTGATGGCAACCGTTACATCGCATCTGACGAGCTATCGAGAAAAAAATGAAGCATTGAAAGTTCACAACGATGAGCGCTTGTATTTGCCGGAAGAAAAACGCGCGACGTTGAAGGAACTCGGTAGTTCTTATCGGCAGTTGTTGGAAGGGATATTCGAAGAAGGCGTAGCCAGTGGTGCTTTGAGAGATTCTCTGGACTGCCACTTCGCCGCGCAAGCGGTGATCGGAATGTGCAATGCGTGGGGTGACATTATCGTGCGCGAAGCAGAATTGGATTTGTTCGACACCATTCAGAAATGTACAGACATGGTATTGAATGGATTTAGGGAACGAAGAATTGTAGCGCGGTAATAGGGATGTTGCCGTTCAATGAAATAAAAAAATAAGAAGGAACAAGGAAATGGCTAAACAAATATCGACGAATGTAACTTGGCATGATGGCGAGATTTCGCGCGAACATCGTTTTGAGATCCTTAGACAAAAGGGTGTCACGGTTTGGTTTACTGGATTATCCGGTAGCGGCAAAAGCACGGTCGCGGTTGCGCTGGAAAAAGCACTGTTTGCGATGGGTAAACTGTCCTACCGTCTCGACGGCGATAATGTTCGGTTGGGTATCAACAAAAATCTAGGCTTTTCGGATGAGGATCGAACCGAAAACATTCGTCGAATTGGCGAGGTTGCCAAATTATTCGGGGATGCTGGCACGATCTCTTTGTCCAGTTTTATCAGTCCATATAAAGCCGACAGAGATCAGGTACGCGCGCTACACGAAGCGGCGAATCTCCAGTTTGTTGAAGTATTTGTCGACTGTACGTTGAGCGTTGCCGAGGAACGAGACCCGAAGGGTTTGTACAAAAAAGCACGCGCAGGCGAAATTAAGAACTTCACTGGTATTGATGATCCCTACGAGGCGCCTGAAAATCCGGAGATTCATTTACATACTGATGTAATGAGTCTGGAAGAAGAGGTCGCCATTATCATCGACTACTTAATCGACTCTGAGACCATTCAAACAGAGTATATGACGCGCGCAAGCGATCGTTCGGCTGCGACAGCTTAGGGGTCGAGATGATCAATCCACACGGGGCTGAGTCGCTCAATCCACGTTATGTGAGCGACGAGACAGAGCGGCGATTACTCGCTGCGGAGGCGGAAGCGCTTCCGTCGATCATATTAAGCTCGGCCGCAGGGGCGAACGCGGTCATGCTTGGGGCAGGCTATTTTACGCCGTTGAGCGGCTACATGAATCTTGCGGATGCGATGAGTGTCGCAACCGAAATGCATACCGTTGACGGATTGTTTTGGCCCGTACCTGTACTCAATATGACCCGAGACATCAGTCCGATTGCAGACGCAAGCCGTATCGCACTTCGAGATCCCAACGTTGAGGGTAATCCGGTCCTTGCAGTCATGGATCTCGAAAGTGTCGAGGAAATTACGCTGGACCAACTGGATGTAATGACAGAGAAGGTATTCGGGACTCTGGACGAATCACATCCAGGCGTGGCGGTATTTCGCGATTCGGGAAAATATTGTTTGGCCGGTTCAATTCAGGTATTGAACTACAGCTATTTTGCGGACGAATTCGCGGGCACGTTCAAAACTGCAGTTGAGATTCGTGACGAAATTCGTGAACGCAAGTGGGAAACGGTTGTTGCGTTTCAAACACGAAATCCAATGCATCTCGCGCACGAAGAATTGTGTCGCATTGCTAAAGAGCGACTGAACGCTGACGGAATTGTTATACACATGTTGCTTGGGCGCCTTAAAGACGGCGACATTCCTGCCAACATTAGGGAAGCCTGTATTCGTACGATGGTCGACGTCTATTTTCCGGAGAATACCGTGATGGTGAATGGCTACGGCTTCGACATGCTGTATGCCGGTCCTCGCGAGGCTGTGTTGCATGCGCTGTTTCGGCAAAACATGGGTGCTACGCACCTGATCGTTGGTCGCGACCATGCTGGCGTTGGGGATTACTACGGTCCGTTTGACGCGCAGACGATTTTTGATGAAATACCAGATGGTGCGCTCGACATAGAGATATTCCGAGGAGACCACACGGCTTGGTCGAAGAAGCTTGATAAAGTCGTGATGATGGGTGAGGTGGAAGATCATTCACCGGCCGACTATATAACGGTGTCCGGAACACGGATGCGGGAGTTGCTCAGCGAGGGTGTTGCGCCGCCGCGAGAAATTTCGCGTCCAGAAGTAGCGCAAATTCTGATCGATCATTACCAGATCGGAGAGGAACAAACGGCCGTTGGTGAATAAGCCTTTAGCTGCAGTAGCTTGCAGAACCGGTTATCCTTCCGCCCTTCGAATTTAGGTTCTATAAAGCAACCGGTGATAAGGGCGAATGGACGTAGCGTATAACCCCGAGAATGTTGAGCGGAAAGCCCGCCAATATTGGGACGACAATCGTTGTTTCGAGGTCGATGAAGATCCCGACAAGGATCCGTTCTATTGCCTAACGATGTTCCCATACCCCAGTGGTCACCTGCATATGGGGCACGTGCGCGTCTTCACGCTTTCGGACGTCATCGCACGTTATCAGCGTATGCAGGGTAAACATGTATTGCAACCGATGGGTTGGGATGC
>JABIUH010000174.1 GCA_018701055.1 Woeseia sp.
CAGAGATTTAGTTTCCAATGTTTGTTCATCGTCAACGGCATCTCGAAGTAGAACACTATCTTTCATAGACAATGCGAATGCAGCCAACAACGACATTAAAATAAACATTCCTGCAACGCCGATCGTCGGGAGAACGATCGGTAACAAATAAAATAGTGCTGAGCTCAGTCCAAACTGCAACACGGTAAACATTCCATAGCCACGCTCTGGCTCACGTGACGCAGCAATTGACGTCACAACTGAGGCATACGCCGCGGCACCTCCAAGACCCGAAATGAATCGTACGACGACGAAGACCTCCGTCGGCATTTGGTTAACGAATGCGGAAAGACAATCAAACACGACCAGTACGATCAAGCCGAATACGCAAACGCTGCGAGGGTTCAGGTGCCGGATTCTCAGTCCAACAAAAATCGCGGCAAGTGCACTGCCGACGAAACCGGCCGTTGCTATCCATCCTGCCTGCGCGTCTGTAAACCCCGCATAATCAATCAGCGCACCAACCATCATTGGCAGTATAAGAATAGGCAGAATGGCGAACGAGCCAAGGGTGGACAGACGAGTGATTCGGACAGCTTCGGGCGACATGGGCCAATGCTACCCCAGTTGACAATACGCATATGCTGCCGCTCATAATGCGAAACTCACTAAAATATTTGGAGTCACAATGCGAATAGTTAAAGTTGCCGCGACACAGATGGGCTGCGCGGAAAATGCAACTGACAATATTGCGCTTGCTGAGAAGCAAGTTCGCGGCGCTGCAGCGGAAGGCGCGCAAATTGTGCTGCTTCAGGAATTGTTCGAAACACCCTATTTTTGCAAAGATATGAACAGCGACAATTTTGCACTAGCTCACGACAGTCAAAACAATTCCATCGTCGAACACTTTAGGAAGTTAGCACGCGAGTTGGAGGTGGTATTACCGATAAGTTTTTTCGAGCGCGATAACAACGCGTTCTTTAACTCGATCGCCATTATTGATGCAGATGGCAGTGTGATGGGTATCTATAGAAAATCGCATATTCCGCAAAGCCCCGGTTATCAGGAGAAGTTCTATTTCAGCCCCGGCGATACGGGTTTTAAAGTTTGGAAAACACGCTATGCCAACATAGGTGTCGCAATTTGCTGGGACCAATGGTTTCCGGAGGCTGCGCGTGCCATGGCGCTGCAAGGAGCCGAAGTGCTGCTATACCCAACCGCTATTGGCTCAGAACCAGGGTATCCGGAAATTGATTCTTGCGCCCATTGGCAACGCGTCATGCAGGGGCATTCCGCGGCAAACTGCGTCCCGGTTATCACATCCAATCGCATTGGACTTGAGCGCGGCGATTCCTGCGACGTGACGTTTTACGGTAGTTCATTTATCACTGACAACACCGGCGCGAAACTCGTGGAGGCAGAACGGGATAAGCAATGTTTTGTTTCCGCCGAACTTGATCTGGACAAGATGCAACGTGAACGCAGCGCTTGGGGGTTATTCCGTGATCGCCGCCCTGATCTTTATGGCGGTCTGCTAGAACTCGGAGCCTAACCGGTGGTTCGCGAGGACTTTCCAACTGCGGCTTCTGCTGGCTACACCATGCCAGCAGAATGGATGCCCCATGAACGTTGCTGGATGGCGTGGCCATGCCGCCGCAATTTTTGGCGAGAACACCTGTGCAAAACACAGCGGTGTTTCGCAAACGTCGCCAATGCGATTGGCGAATTTGAACCAGTGACGATGCTTTGCCCGCCCGCAGATCTCGAGAATGCTCGCAAGCTCTGTGGCGAGAAAATCGAATTACTCAATGTCGATCTCGACGACTCCTGGATGCGCGATATTGGCCCCAACTTCGTTGTGAATAACGCCGGGCAGCTAGCCGCGTCGATATTTCATTTTAATAGCTGGGGAAAGAAACATTCGCCCTGGGGAAAAGATGCGGCAATTGGGCACCGGCTCGCGGAGTATCTAGGCATCCCGACGTTTTCCTCATCAATTTTCATGGAGGGCGGAGGCATCAATGTCGACGGCGAAGGCACTGTTCTCGCTACACGGCAAAATGTAATGAACGACAACCGCAATCCGGGATTGGGAGAAGAGGAAGCCACTCGACATCTATGCGATGCGCTTGGCACCGAAAAAGTAATTTGGTTACCGGGCGATCCGGAAGATACTGAAACCGATGGCCACGTTGACGGCATCGCATGCTTCGTAGCACCCGGAACCGTGCTCGTCGAAATTTGTCCCGCGACAGGAACCGAACGTTACGACAATATGCAGGCCAATTTAGACGCCGTACGCGGGCAGCATGATGCGTCAGGTCGTGAATTAACGGTGGTGACAATCGAAGAGGCGCACGAAGCAGAAAGAAATGGTGACATATTCGCGAGCTCGTATATCAATTTTTATATTGCGAATGATGCGGTCTTGATCCCGGCATTTGGAATTGATCGTGATGAACAAGCGCGCGACACAATAAAGACGCTATTCCCAGACAGGGAAATTGTATCGATTGAAATTTCAGATATTGCGCTGGGCGGTGGTGGAATTCACTGCATTACGCAGCAGCAACCTGAAGGTTAGCGGCAAGCAGAAGGCAACCACTTGTCAACTAGAGTGACATCGCCCGTACAGGACCAAGAGACGCTGCCCAAATTGTCGAAAGCGCTGACAGACAAGACCGCACCCACGATTTTGTTGTTGGCATTATTGCCAAACGTCACTTCAATTACGCCACCGGCAGCGACCTGAACCTGGGTTACGTAATTTCCCAAAATGGTGTTCGCTTGGTCTAGACCGGCAACAGTATTGTCGGCTGGATAAGCGCCCGCATCCTGGTAGTACTCAGCCACGGCAACTTTTGCCCCAGCAGCAAGGTTCAGGCCTTCGGCGACCTGGGCTCGAACGGCGTAATCAAGGTACGCCGGTACAGCGATTGCGGCCAAAATGCCAATGATCGCAACCACGATCATGAGTTCGATTAGCGTAAATCCTTGTTGTATCTTTTTCATCAGTTTGTTCCCGTCATCCTAACCAGGTAGCTGCTGGTTAAAATAAAGCGATTCTCATGCCAACTTGAACATATATTCTATAATTAATTGAAATATAAAACTTTTAATTTATCGAAAAGTTAGCCCTAGAACACCCGAAGCGGACCCTGCGTAGCCAATAAGCGACAAGTAGTCACAAACTGATAGAAACCGTCAGTTAGGACGTGGAAGTGCATCACATCCTGCTAATGTCGCTTTACATAAGGATTTGGGTGGATTCACCGCGAGGCGACGAGTTGGCGTTAGTCAAGCGTCGTCATATGCATAAATCTAACACCAAAGAAATCGCCGATATTCCCACTCAGTCACTGCGCAAATTTATCACCAAAGAAATCGCCAACATTCCAAACCGGACGTTGCGTGTCCTCCGCTACTGCATAACCGATACGAACATTGGCACGTGCAAAACGTAGCGCCGATGGCCAATCGATGGGCTGCGTCATATCATCGTTGGGCTGATGATAATCGTTGGAAAGAAATCCCCGCCAAATTGATTCACCGTCGATGGTCGGATCCGTGGACGTAAACCCAGGCACTAAAAATACGGATGGCACCCCTTGTTTCACAAATGAATACTGGTCACTGCGGACGAAGATGACTTCTTCAGGCATAGGATCAGGAGATAGTTCGAAGTCTTCGGCCGCAATCGCAACATCGATAACACCCTGAAGCGACGAATGCTCTGCGCCAAAAGCGATGATGTCGCCGACCGGGTACAACAACAATGGCATGTCGAGATTTACGTTGGCGATAATTGCGTCACTTGGAACCGTCGGATAGTGCGCGTAATAATCTGATCCCACTAAGCCTCTTTCCTCGCCCGTTAGTGCGATGAAAATAATCGAGCGCTTCGGCGGTACTGGCATTGCTGCAAACGAGCGGGCTGTCTCAATCAGTATCGACGATCCCATCGCGTTGTCGTACATACCATTGTAAATGTGATCACCATCGACCGACACTCCCGTGCCAACGTGATCGAGGTGTGCGGTGAATACCACGAATTCATCCGCCAACTCTGGATCACTGCCGCGGAGAATACCAATAACATTCGGGCTGCTAATCGATTCATGCTTCGTTTGCCGCGCCAGGGTCACCTCTGTACCGAGTGGCGTTGATAAGGTTCGTCCGGCTTCCGCCGCATCCAGCGCATCCTCGAAACTAATTGGCGCTCTGCTAAACAACTCTTCCGCAGGCGGCACGTTTATGGTCGCACCACCCTGAAGTTCTGGAAAGTAGTTTGCCGCTACACCGGATAAATTGATCCATGACATTCCTGGACGGACGCCTGCATTCTCTGAAATTCTCTTCCATGAGTAACGCTTCTGATCTAAACGTGACCGCAAGCCGACAACACCAACGGATCCCCGTGCGACAGCCTCTTCTGCTTTCGTCAGCCCGGACGAATAAAATGCGCGTTCATTGTGTGAGAAAGTATCCGGAGCACCGCCAAACATCGCGACGATCTTTCCGTCGACATCAATACCGTCATAGTCTGAATAACTCATTTCCGGCGCGTGAATTCCGAAACCAACAAATACCACCTCGGCGCTAATGCTCGTATCCGGTCGGACCACGTCGCCGCCCATAACGAAATCTTCTTTCCACCGCTGGCTTTTTTCCACTCCGTCCTGGTGAAAAACAACGGAGGCGGAGTCGACCTCAATTCGTCGTGCAAGCATTGGCACAGCCTGAAACCAACTTCCGTCTTCGCCGCCTGCCTCAAGACAAATCTCTTCGAAATGCTGCGCGACGTATGTTGCGGCCTCATCGTACTCAGGGGAACCCGTCATCCGCCCCTGCATAGCGTCGTCAGACAGGTAACGCAGATGACCTTCGATGCGATCTCGATTGATTACGGTGAGGCCCTCTTCCAGGGCAGCGAACGTCGTAGGTGGTGTTGATGTTGCGTCCGGTGCAACAATCTCGGATGTGGTGTCTTCACATCCAGCGGTAATGATAAGAATGGCGCCGACGGCAATTAGAAACGTCGTGTTAGTCAATGAGGTCACTCGTCAAATCAAATTTATCGGCATGATAGCAGTCCGCCGTCTGATTTTGCTGGCGAATAATTCAAATCTTAGCCAGATGTTGACGACGACAAGGATGCAGGCAGCCGTCAACATTGAACCAACTCAACTGCAGAAATCGAACGAGCGTTTCGTCCGAGGCTAGCGGCCACAGCGCTCCATATAGGCTTCGGGGCCATCGCCAAAGGTGGCATCAAACGCGTCGCGAAATTCGCTTGTGGAGCCGAAGCCCGCTTTTTCCGCAACATTATCGAAGCGAATGTTGCTGCCTGTACCATCCAATAACAGCGTCGTTGCGTAACGGGCGCGACATTCGTTTACGAATTCGGCAAAGCTCGTCTTTTTGTCTTCTTCGAGCACGTGGAACAAGTGCATAATTGAGCAGTCGACGTGATCCGCAAGTTGAGTAACGGTTAACGTTGGATCCAAAAAGACATCAGTCATCTCGGCCAACTCAGCCAATCGGCGTTTGATTCGTCCGGATGCGCGTGCGCTCAGGCCAAGCGGAACAACGTTATTTTTTAGGTGTTGAGCATTTCCCAATCCCGACATTTCAATTAGTTCTATCGCCGCTGGATCACAATAGTGATCGCTAATCGACTTAATCAGACCCTTCGACATCGTGAATACTTCAGCGCCATTGTAGATGGGAGTTTTCCCCCGTAAGTCACTCTTGTGAAATGCCAGGTATCGAATGACAAATCCGGATGCTGTGATGACGAGATTGCCGACCTGCTCATACCAATGAGCATCATTTTCGAATGCGTCGTCCAGATACTTTGCAAGTTCGTTACCGGTGCTGCATTCGCCCCAATATGCGTCATAAAAAATCGCGTGTGGGTGCATCAGCTTCATGACCGCTGATACGTCATTTTTTACAAACGCCTGCGAATATCGCGCTGCTATTTCTTCTCTTTCCATATTACAGCTGAATCAATCCATTGAGTTTTCTTAGGATATCAAGCAGTGAAAGTGTTAGCCGAGAAGAGCATCACCAGGGAAAATGATAACTAGTACCGATATAAGCAATTATGACTAATCCATAAGTTAAAACAAAACCTGACGCCTTGTATGCGGCCTGGCGCTTTGACTTGCATTACCGGGGTTTCAACACCGTAAAAAGAAAACGATTGACGCAAAAAAAGAATCGGTCATCGGCACCAAGGTCGCTAAACTCGTCAAGCCAAGTTTCGCCTTTTGCCGCGGAAACACGCTCCTGAGCAATCGCCTCTACGACACACTGCTTCAATGCGCTCATCGCAAACCCTTGTGGATCTGCGTCCGTACTGAGCAATGGAATAGCTTCCGTTTGAATGGATTCAAATCCAGCGTCACGCAATATTGGACCAAGTCGCGCCGGCAAGCGCGCATTGGGCACGGCTGCATCCCATGCAGAGACAATTTTCTCTGTTAGATTGTCATCGTTCGAATGAACGACAGTACTTCGCCAGTCGGTCTCTATAATATAAAGGCGTCCGCCGGGCACCAAGACGCGATACATTTCTGTCAACGTTTTTTTGACGTTGGCAACGTACAAGAGCAGCTGCATGCATGTAACTGCATCTATTGAGGTCGCATCGAACGGCAGCTTGGCAACATCCGCTTCAACGTAGCTTACGTTTGGCAAATCCTTACAACGATTCTGTGCCAAGCCAATCATTGCAGCGCTTGAATCCACGCAGGTCACAGACCCTGTTGGACCGACCGCTGTCGCAAGACTGTGTGCCAGCAGGCCCGGACCGCAGCCAACATCGACGATATTCTCGCCGATCGACGCATTAATGATCTCTAGGGTGCGCGCCCTTTGCTGAACGATCTCGGGTGAAAGGTATGCGCGCTCTGTCCGACGCGACTCCGCTTCATCGTATTCCATCTAGTGCAGTGTCCTGTCCGTCTAGCCGGATTGTTATTCGAATTCAAACCTGCAACTGCTTATGCAGCATCTGCCTTGGCGGGGTCATAGCCGAGATTGGGCGCCAACCATCTTTCTGCCTCAGCCACACTGAGGTTCTTACGCGACGCAAACGACTCAGCCTGATCACGGGATATTTGGCCGACCGAAAAGTATCTTGATTCCGGATGGGAAAAATAGAATCCACTCACCGCTGCAGTTGGGAACATGGCAAAAGAATCGGTC
>JABIUH010000396.1 GCA_018701055.1 Woeseia sp.
CCGGCGCGTACTGGTAGAAATGACCGAAACCGCCGCCAAGGAAAGGCGCACTTCCGGCCTGCCAGAAAAACCACGATAGGCACTCAGCACGCTTGTTCGGATCTTTCGGTATCAATGCATCAAATTTCTCTGCCAGATAAAAAAGAATGGCGCTTGATTCGAAGATACGCGTGGGCGGAATCGTACTGTTATCCATCATCGCAGGAATCTTGGAATTCGGATTGACTTCGACGAAGCCACTCCCAAACTGGTCGCCATCGTCGATTTTGATGAGGTGAGCGTCGTACTCCGCAGCTTCGTGACCGAGGGCTAACAGCTCCTCCAGCATTACGGTAACTTTTACGCCGTTCGGCGTTGCGAGCGAGTAGATCTGCAAAGGATGCCGCCCGGTAGGTAGTGGTTGCTCATGTGTCGCACCGGCGACTGGACGGTTCAATCCGGCCCATTTTCCGCCATTTTCCTTTTCCCACTTCCAGACTTTAGCCGGTGTATATGCTGTTTCGTAGATCAAATATTTATACCTACTTCGCTAATGTAAAGTCACACAAGGCCACACGAAATTGAGTGGCCGTGATTGCTACTCTGACTATTCGGATGATATCCCTGATAGCCAGAATAGAAATACGTTCGGCTGTCAACTTAACCTGAGCAGCTAGTGTCGCATGAAATGTGTGCGTATTCCGTAGGCGGCGGCAGTGAAACTTTTGAACCTATTTAAAACGCCGATTGTGTATATCTCACCGGTGACCGAGACGACGTCACATCGGTTCATGTGATATGACTTAAAAATTCAATATTTTTGGGTTTTTCAATAAAAACTGTCGTAAATTTTAGATTAATTGGGTGCGCAAAGAGTCCCTATTCGATTAGAATTTTCCAGCATCAGGTGAAAGTTAATCTAAGCATGAAAGAAATGAAAATATGTTTAAAAGCCAAACCATTGAGACGGCAGTCGGAGGTTGCTATCAGTCCGCCGTGGGCGCGCTTGCCCCGCAACAAATTAGGCGCCTCGACAGACGAGTACGAAGTTGAATCGACATTTACATCAAATGTACGCGGTAAGAGCGAGAGTATTGGCTAGGCAAAAACGTACTAGTTTCCGCTTACAGCGATTAGTACGAAGAGACTATTCTATACCTCGAAATAATTGAAGAAGAGGGTCCCAATGGTGGCGTAGTATCGGAATTCGATCCATACGACAGCACCGTTTTGTTAAAGGCAGACCTTTTCAAATCGAAAAGAAAATCGACTGAGTAAGTCGTCTATTTCTCGTTGTAGGCAATAAATGCACCCGGCCTTCGGTCAGTCAATTGCCCGTCGCTTACAACGCTAACGCCGTTAACGATGACTGTATCGAATCCCTCGCTGTAGTTGTGTGGATCAGTGAATGTCGCTTTATCGACGACGCGTTCTGGATCGAACAACACCAGGTCGGCGACGAATCCGGGACGCACAATGCCGCGATCCTGGAAGCCGAAGGTTCGGGCTGGTAGTGATGTCATGCGTCGTATCGCGTCTTCCAGCGTGAGTACGCCGCGCTCGCGAACATAGTCAGCCAAAACACGGGCATTGGTTCCATAGGATCTGGGGTGAGGATGACCGCGTCCAGGCGTGATGACGCCGCCATCGCTAGCGATGGCCGCGTTGGGGTAGCGCAAGATGGTGTCTACGTCGTCAGTGCTCATGTAGTGATAGACCATCGCACCGCCTTGACTGTTGCCCGCTGCGCCGCCCTCGATCATCATTTCCAATATGGTGTCTATTTCGTTGTCGATCGTGGCGTCGCGTCCGAGTGATTGGTTGATCTCGCTAATCGTCATGCCGTTCAATTCGGGATTTGGCGAATATTGTGCGACAGTCGCGAACGAGTAATCCGGATAACCGCCGTCGGCCAGCATTTCAAGCATGCTCGTAACGATGCGGGTCCTTGTTGCAGGGTCGTTAATTCGTTCGGCGACAGCTTCTGCGCCACCAGCGACTGCCCAGCGCGGTAGGTTAACGCCAAGATTTGTGCTGGCCCGTTCATAGGGATATGCATCGATCACAACATCGATACCATTCCTTCGATGTTCTTCCACCAGAGCGACGGCGTCCCCGATTGTCCCCCAACGCGTACGCCCCTTAACTTTGAAATGCGAAACTTGCACCGGCATGTCCGCTTCCTGCCCGATGAAGACTGCTTCATTGACAGACTCATGCAATTTAGCGCCCTGTTCACGTATGTGACTTGAATAGACACCGCCGTAAGCTGACGCAACTTTGGCCAGGCTTACGACCTCATCTGTTTTTGCGTAGGTCCCCGGTACATATAAGAGCCCGGTGGAGAATCCAACCGCGCCTTCCTGCATCGCTTTTTCAACCAATGCTTGCATGGCTTCAAGTTCCGCGGGTGTGGGCGCGCGATCGTCGGACCCCATCACTTGCTGACGAATTGAATTGTGGCCAATCAGTGTTGCCACGTTGATGCCGAGCATATCGAGCCGGCTACGATAGGCGGCGAGATCGGTTTCAGATGATCCACAATTTCCGGTGATGATCGTCGTGACACCATCTAGCAAAAAGTTGTCGGCGCGCGGAATGCCTTCCAGGCCATCCCGATTATCTGATGATTCGACATGTGTATGTACATCAATAAAGCCTGGCGCAAGCACGCGACCGGCGGCATCGATAACGTTTGTTGCTTCAATATCCAGCGTTGGGCCCATTGCCAGGATCCGTCCATCGCGAATCGCGACGTCGCCGCGAGTCCACGGGCTGCCGGTACCGTCGACTATGTGGGCGTTGCGGATGATTAAATCTGCCACGCCCGATTCTGTCTGAGCGGAATTTTCGCAGCTAGTAATCAACGTCCCACAAGCTACAAGTGCTAACAGTTTCATTGCCATTTTCATAATCAGTTTCTTTGGCCCTTCAGGGCCTGTTGGAGCTTAACTTCAGCATCCGCCATGTCTGGTTTGAGCGTTAAGCATTTTCGCAGACTTGTGGCGGCTTCCTCATAGTGACGCAATTGCAGCAACGCCGTGCCAAGATTGTAGTGTACTTCAGCGAACGAAGGTTGAATTACCAGTGCTTGCCCGAAGCATCTTATCGCATCTTCGATACGCCGCAACTTTATATAGACGCTGCCGAGATTATTGTAGACGCGTGGGTTATTCGGATCCAGTTTGAGTGATGCATGGAATTGTAGAGCAGCTTCGTCGGGCTTTTGCTGGTCTTTGAGTGCGAGACCTAGATTTGCGTGAGCCTGTGCGTCGTCGGGTTTCTCGGCAAGTGCGATCTTGATGAATGTCACGGCCTCTTCAAATCGCTTGGTGTCCAGACACAGTAAACCGAGAAGATTATTCGCAACAATGTGCCGACTATCCTGGTGTAGGACCTGTCGGTATTGCGATTCGGCCTTGCCTAATTGTCCTGCCTGGTGGAGTTGATAGCCCTGCGCAACCATTGCATTCAAGGTCGCGGGATCTGCCTGTCTGCTTGCTCCTTCTCCCGTTTGATCTGGTGCCAAGACGGAAGACTCGGATTTACCGGCGTGGTTGGGCATCCAGTCGATGATGAGATGGATGCGATCCTCGTAGCCGCGATTTTCAACCGCATGATCAAGGCCATTGTTAATTTCCCATAGTTCGCCGACCTGCATATTCTTTTCTTCGCCACCCACAAAGAATACGACGCCATCATTGGTGACAATGGGTATATGAACGCGGTGACAATTCAACAATGAAAACCCTGCATCTGTGTGATGCGGAATTTTTCCACCGGCACGAAGTTTAGCCAAGAGGACGCGTAGGACGAAGCCATTGTCCTGATAGTAGTCCGTTATGTAGTCGATTACCGGCTGCAGCTCGTCTTGCAATTCGGTATAGAGCTCACGGTAATCGGGCTTCTCATATTTGAAGTCTTCGAAATGTACCAGCAACAGTGCCTGTGTATCTCTATGTACATCGAATAGACGTTCGCGTTCGGACTCATGCCATTTAGCATTAGGAAATTGGTCAACGCGCGTCTTTAGCTTGTCGATGTCGATACTTTCTTTTAGCTGCAGATAATTTTTTTCACGACCAATAAGTTTTCGAAAACCTTGTTCGACGCTTCCGCCTGTATCGAGCGGAAATTCATAGGACGTATCGGCGGGCTTGACTGAATCGAAGGCATAGACGAATCGTTCGGTAATCGCTTTCTCTCTGTCGCCTACGAGAGATTTTAGTTCGTCATCATAGTAGTGAGAGTAATGGCTGTGTCGTGAAGTGTTCTTTCGATCACGACTGCTAAATTCAGCTTCCATCGCGTCTACTTCAGCGACTGACAGATTTTTCATGATCCGTAGAAAGTCGTCTTGTAAGTTTTCAAAGCGACCCACTAAGGTTTTCGCGTCATTCTCAATGCCACACATTCTGTCGAACAACCAGCTGTAATAACCGGTTTCGCTATCAGAGAGTTGCCGAATGCATTTTTTGGTGAGCCCTACGCCGCGATTGTCATCGAGTGAATCGGGCAAGATGCCAATGAGACTTTCTCGGTGTTCCTGGCTCGCCTGACGGTTGGACCCAAGTTGGACCAGGTTAGTAATTGTGGTTTTGAAATTAGCTCGACCTTCAGCGGACACTATATTGAACAATTCATTGCGAATGGTGGCTTGGCGATTAAACGCATACCAGGATACGTACCAATCCCAAGGGTTGCGGACAATGCCGATTACGGGCAGGTCGGTTGATGCCGGTGGAATATGACTTCTCGGATAGTGGTAGCCAACGACGCGACTGTTGGCAACGCTGCTGGTGATGATGTCATTGAGCGTCTGGCCACCAGTTTTGTGCATGTGAATGAACACGAAGCGTTGGGTAATGATCATCGGTGGGCAGAGACTCTTGCTTGGATTAGTCGGGCGAGTTCCAGTTTAGTACAGCAATTCGGTTTTCGCTGCATCCTTTGAGTTAACTGCCCGCCACAACTCGTGCGATAATGGAGCAGCAGTTACCTAATAATACTAATCAAGAGCTTCCCAGAAACCTATAAGAGCGTTGAATGAATTTCCCTGGCAATTTTTTGCACATCGCGGATGTTGATACGTGGGCGTTGAAGCAGCTATTGCTCGGCCTTGACGATGAGCAGTGGCAAAGTGAGGCATTTCGTCAGCAGCGCTACGAAGTGCACCGTGATACGCAAACCATCAATCTTGTTTTCGATCCGGACTTTCGTCATACCCATCCGACTAAGTTGCCTATGTTGCGTATTTTTGAGGATTCGCTGCTACCTGTGCTGAGCGGGATCGCGGGTCACTATGACCTTTCGGAGAAAGGGCAGGCGCTCGGTCAAAGTCATGGCAGAGGGTATTTTGTACGCGCCAACCTGGTTAAGTTGAAAGTAGGTGGTGAGATCCCTGCGCACGCGGATGGGAATTTCTCGTTGGCGCATTCTCACCGAATACATTTACCCATAGTCACCAACGAATACGTCAAGTTTACGGTCGGTGGCGAAGAAGCGTATTTGCCGGATGGCGCGCTGTACGAGATCAACAATCGGCGCAAACATCATGTAGTCAACTCTGGACCAGAGGACCGTGTTCACTTGATTGTGGATTACGTGTTGCCTGGAGAGAAGTGCTGTTGTGGCGACAAGCTACATCCAGAAACCGCTTGTAACCCACAGGCGTGCATGTTCACCGATCAATTCAAAATCCCATGTACCTGTATGCCGGAATAACCCTTAGGTCGTTATTGGTAGCCTAGGACGTTGCGCAATCCTGGTGCGGCGTAGTCGACCAGTTCTTTTTGAATGTCTGGCAATGTATTGGGGACGTCAAGCGCGCCTCCGACGAGATTCTCGCGTGCAGTGCCGCTTTGTTCGCGGTCTGATCCGATACGTACGCGTTCACGCCAGTCATCGGGTAAATCGCCAAGGGCACAGTCGCCTAGTAGTTGGGCAAAAAATATTTCGGCCTCCGGCGCATCAAGGTTACGCACGTGATCCAGTAACGTTTCGAAGCGCAGCATTCTGATTTTGGTGCCTGCCCACGACACTGCGTTGTGCGTGAAAATTTCGTTTAATGAAGGTGCTTTACCATGAATGCCAAATATCATCATGTTCAGGACTTCCTCGACCGATACATTGCCGCCTTTTAAATGTTCGAGAGATCCCTGGAACGTATCTGACAAAAAGAACCGTGCTCTCGCGAGTACCCAGTCGTATGGATCGCGAACCTGAACGATATGATGCACGTGGCGCAGGACAATGGCCGCTTCGTCGGAAAACAAGAGGTGCCCCCAACTCAGGTGCGGCATTGCTTCGGAAAATGCAACCTGGTGATCCCGCAGGATGGCATGTTGAATAAAGGCCGGATGGTATTGTTGGTCAACGGGCACAAACATACGCATA
>JABIUH010000489.1 GCA_018701055.1 Woeseia sp.
ATTGCTCTCCCATCAGATCGAGGGCATTCGTCACCACCTTTCGAGGATCAACCTCCGCTGGGTCTTCTTCCGCCTTGCGCCCGAACATTCGCATGTGATCGATGATTGCAGCTGCTCGCGCCGTCTGCTCCTCAATGCGGTTCAGTTTACCGTTCAGGTATTCGGAGTCAGCGGTGCCGTTAGAAATCTTCCGGCGGCTATTCCCCGCAGCCATGCGAATGGCGTTCAGGGGTTGGTTCAGTTCATGCGCGACTGATGTCGCCATTTCTCCCAGTGTTGCTAGTTTCGACGATTGGATTATTTGGGCAGTGGCTTTTTTACGTTCTCTCTCCTGTTCGTCCCGTATTTCATTCATCTGTGTTTCGGCAGCTCGTAAGCTCTCAACTGTTTCCTGTAAGCGGGTCATCGCCATCGCCGTATCAATTCGGATTGCAGCCAGTGATGCAATAGTTGTGAGCAACTGCACGTGTTCATCCGTGTAAAAGTTTGCTTCCCGATGCTCCGAGTCCAGAACGCCAATGACCCTGCCTTCATGTTCAATGGGCACAGCCAACTCCGAAAATCGTATCTCGTCATCAACAATATACTGAGAATTTTTTTGCGTATCTGAAACGAGCTGGAATTTTCCAGTCGCGGCGACATCCCCAACAATTCCACTGCCCATTTTTATTGTGATGGGATTTAGTATATCTGTGCCTGCTGGATTTTTTTTACCATGCGCTGCGACCTGTACCAGGGTTTCCCTATCTTCATCGATCAGATAAACAACACAGTCCTCAAAGCCCAGCTCTGCTATTGCTGTTTTTGTGATATTCCAAACAATCTCGTCAAGCGTATTTAGCCCGGCCTGCGACAGGGCAAATTTATGTAGAATTTCCAGATATCGGTTTCTGGAAACCAGGTGACTGTCGTCTTTCTCAGCCAGCTCGAAAGACGTAAAAGAATTTTTCTGTTTCAATGGTTACCTCTCCCCGTAATAATTAGGTCGCTATCCAGCCAGCTGCTCCTTTCATATCAGCGTCTACCCAAGCGCCACCTTCCTTGTGAAGCATTACATACCTGAACCAATTGGCAAAAGCGGCATAGCTTTTTTGTATTTTGTATTTGAAAATCAAGTGCTCGCCAAGAATCTCATTGGCGTCTCGGACGATCACCCCCTGCGGTATTTTGCTAAATCAGCGTAGCAAAAAAGTTCAACCCTATGCCTAAGATGGAGAAATTATTGAAGCGAGATTTGTTCTATGGGACTAAGCTGACCTCCAATCCATAAAGACTTGATGGCCCATTTTGAATGATTCAACCTTTTGTCCTTTAGAGTTCAGCAGTGCCGGGCACCGCTTTGCGCATAGATAATAACCTCGATAACACTATGCATTCTTAATGGCCTCACAGTGGATCCCATCATGTGAGACTTGCATGCCCCGTAAACCACGCATTCATGTCAGGAGGTTTCTACCCTATTATTCTACGGGGCAACGCTCGACAGAACATCTACTTCGACAACGACAATCGAATCACTTGGCAGGCCCTTATTGAAGACGGACTCGAGCGGTGCATACTGAAGACACTCGTTAACTACTCGCTATTCTCCCCACCTAAGAAACTGCGGTTCGACCCCTGTTTTGCTATCGTCTTCTAAGATAAGAATTGTGGGACAAGTGTTTGTACTTTGGTTTGCCACTTAATCAATTCTCGAATAATAAAAGCCTGATAGTTGTGCACAAAATCGCACAAACCTGCCATATTAATTACATATTTCGCAGTTAACATGTGCAGTTCAATAACAGCTTAAACAATAGTAGTTACACCATGCAACTCAGCCCAGGGAAGGGCAAGAACGGCGTTATGCAGGGATGCACTTATGCCGTGACAAAATCGCCCGGAGCGATTTTGGGCAACGCCGCAGGCGTGGGCCCGAAGGGGCGAGGGCAGGATGCCCGAGTCAACGACAGGATGTCCGGGAACGGCGTTATCCTGGAATGCTTGCGTGTCGTACTGAAAGTGCCAATTTCAGCGGTTAAGCTGGCGCCAGCATCCGCTCCAAAACTTCCCGCGCCTCATCAACGCCCTGCCGATCAAGAGCCGAAAAAAGTTGCACCGTTGTGGTATTGAACAGTTCCTTCCTGACAGTCAGTAGCGCAGTAGCAGCCTGGCCACGCTTTAACTTGTCTGCTTTGGTCAGGAGAATATGAATTTGCAGGTCAACGGATGCTGCGAATTCAAGCATCTAACGATCAAAATTCTGTAATTGTCGGCGCGCGTCAACGACGAGAATCAGGTCGGTCAGACTGTCTCTAATCTCAAAATAATCTTGCAGCAACCTCCCCCAATGCCGACGCAGGGTATCGGACACCTTGGCAAACCCATACCCCGGCATTCCGAAACATGTCTTAGCGCACGGCGTGGATCGGCAAGCCGTATTTTTCACGAGCCAGATGAAAAATCGGTTCGGCCCCTTTTCTGTGCGTTCGACAAAACGCGTCAGCTTTTTGGGAGGAGGAGCAATGCTACGACGGATCGAAAATCACAGAATCGCTTCGAAGCTTGTCAATGTGCCAGGTGAACACGCAATTACCCAGCACCGGCACATTAATCTCAATTTCAGAACAATTTCGGCATTGCGGTGGTCGCTCTGATCCCTGATCATGCACGCGTGAATACCTCCCCCCAGACCATTTTAAAAGACGTCTTTGGCTACCGAAATTTCAGAGGTGAACAGCAGGCGATTATCGAGTCTGCGTTGGATGGCCGCGATTCCCTCGTCATCATGCCGACCGGTGGGGGTAAGTCTTTGTGCTACCAGATTCCAGCCATGTTGCGGGAAGGCACCGGGCTGGTCATCTCGCCGCTCATCGCGTTGATGCAGGACCAGGTGACGGCGCTCAATGAGGTTGGCATCGCAGCGGAATTTCTCAATTCCAGCCAGTCGTTCGATGAAATGCGGTCCGTGACGGCCAGGCTCAAGCGCGGCGAGTTACAGCTTCTGTATATTGCGCCGGAGCGTCTGGCCACCGAACATACTCGGGCATTGTTACGCGAGATACCGATTTCCCTGATTGCAATTGACGAGGCACACTGTGTGTCGCAGTGGGGCCATGATTTTCGTCATGACTATCTTTCCTTAGGTGAGCTCGGTGCGTTGTTCCCGGGTGTGCCGCGTATGGCGGTGACCGCCACGGCAACGGACAGAACGCGTGACGAAATCGTTGCCCGGCTCGAATTAAATGAACCCGGTATTTTCATCGCGCCATTCGACCGCGAGAACATCAGTTACTCCGTGCAGGTGAAAACGGATGCCAAACGGCAACTACTAAAGTTTTTGCAGGCACGTCGCGGCGAAGCCGGCATCATTTATTGCTTGTCGCGAAAGAAAACCGAAAGCGTCGCGGCTCAGCTTTGCGAACAGGGCTTCGAGGCGCTGCCGTATCACGCGGGACTCGACTCCGATGTTCGACGAGAGAATCAACGCCGCTTTCTGGCAGAGGACGGGTTGATCATCGTGGCGACGATTGCTTTCGGCATGGGTATTGATAAACCAAACGTCCGTTTCGTCGCCCATTTTGATTTGCCGAAAAGTATGGAGTCGTATTACCAGGAAACCGGCCGGGCCGGTCGTGACGGAGAGCCAGCGGCGGCCTGGATGGTTTACGGCTTACAGGATGTTGTGCGTTTGCGGCAGATGTTGGACGAGTCACAGGCCGCTGAAGACTACAAACGCTATGAGCGTTACAAACTCGATGCGCTGTTGGGATGGTGCGAGGTCACGGGTTGCCGGCGTCGTCCATTGCTGGCGTATTTCGGCGATTCGCTGGCCGAGGATTGCGGTAACTGTGACGGTTGCCTGGTGCCAGTCAAAACCTGGGATGGGACGGAAGCAGCACAAAAATTACTGTCAGCCATCTATCGTACCGGGCAACGATTCGGCGCGGCACACATAGTCGACGTGCTGCTCGGTAAAGCGACCGATAAGATCGGACAGCACGGACATGACCAACTCAGCGTCTTTGGGATTGGGCAGGACATGGCGTCGGCAACCTGGCGATCTGCTACCCGCCAGTTGGTGGTAGCGGGTCATTTGCGAGCGGATGCCGAGCGCTACGGCGCGTTGGTACTCACAGACACCAGCCGCGGTGTCCTGCGTGGTGAAACACCACTGCAGTTTCGAGAAGATCCGAAGCTGCCCGCTGCGACCGTAAGACGATCGAGCGGGGTACGCGCCGCCGTGGTGACAGAGGACGAGGGCCTGTGGGAGGCGCTGCGCGATTGCCGACAGATGCTGGCGAAAGAACACGAGGTTCCTGCCTACGTGATTTTTCACGACAAGACGCTGCAGGAAATGCTGCAGTATCGCCCTAAAACGGCAGCCGAGATGTTAGATATCAGTGGTGTTGGGCAAACCAAGTTGGATCGTTATGGTGATCGGTTTCTGGAGATCATTCGACAGCAGTAACATTCGTCAGATAATACTTGGGGCAAGGGAACTCTTCTTGTCACGCATAAGTCTCACGGTATAGTACGGCGGCGCACCATTCGGCGGTGCCATTCATTTAACGCAGCAAACAACCATAGAATCACTGGGGATCGTTTTGGGCAGAGCTTTTTGTTGTCTTATTGTTTATCTTGCCTTCGCAATCAGGGTTCTTGCACAAGACCTTCCAACTGCGTCAGCAGGCGTCGAAATCATCGTGGATGATACGGCGGCTGCAGCGATAACACTGCAGCGTATTGATAGGGCCGACTCGGATATCGTAATCGATGGTCACGTCGACGAGGCGCTTTGGAGTGAGCAGGCGGTGCTCGGCGACTATCGAGTGATTGAGCCGGACACACTTGCCGTCCCAACCTACCCGACAGAACTGCGAGTGCTCTATACCGATCGCGGACTGTATGTCGCAGCTGTCATGAAGCAACCGGAACACACGCTCGTGCGACGGCACGCGCCACGTGATTCATTCGATGTAAATCGCGATACCGTTGCGTTGAACGTGGATTCCTCTGGTAGCGGGCGTTACGGATACTGGTTTACGCTCGCACTTGGCGATGGTCAGATGGACGGTACCGTTCTTCCAGAGCGCCAATACAGCAGAGACTGGGACGGCGCATGGTATGGCGCAACCCAGCAAACGGCAACAGGCTGGTCCGCCGAGTTCTTCATACCGTGGTCACAGATGGCGATGCCGAAGGAAGATGGCATACGTCGGATTAATCTCTATACGTCACGCAAAGTCGCACATCTCAATGAGCGTTATGGCTGGCCCGCACTACCGCGATCGCAGCCGCGGTTTATGAGTCTTTGGCAGCCGCTACAGTTGGGTGGCGTTAATCCCCGCCAGCAGTGGAGTTTGTTTCCTTACGTCTCGACTACCTTTAATAGGGTCGGCCACAATCGGTCTAAGGCCGGTCTTGATCTCTTCTGGCGGCCGTCTACGAATTTTCAGGCAACCGCGACGCTGAATCCAGACTTCGGCTCGGTCGAATCAGATGACGTTGACGTGAATCTCACTTCACAGGAGACGTTTTTTCCCGAGAAACGGCTGTTCTTTCTGGAAGGGCAGGACGTATTTTCGACTACAAGCCGGGCAGATGGTGGCGGGCCTAACCGGTTTTCACTAATCAACACGCGAAGAATTGGCGGGCGACCCGGCGCGCCAGGTCTGCCTTCAGGCGTTTCATTATCACGGCGCGATTCGCTGCAGCCAGCTGACCTGGAAGCCGCCGCGAAAGCGACTGGCCAGATCGGACGTATTCGATACGGAGTGCTGGGTGCGATCGAGGATGACACTGATTTCACTGCGGATGATGGCAACGTCTATACCCAATCAGGCCGTGATTTTGGTGCGCTGCGAATGATCTACGAAGATAGCATCAATGCAACGTATCGAGGTATCGGCTTCGCATCGACTGTCGTCAATCGAGAGTCTTCAGATACCGTCGTGCACGCGGCGGATTTCAAGTACTTGAGTGAGCGCGGTCAATGGAATATCGAAGGTCAGTATCTGATTTCGGACAGTGATCAAAACGGCGCTGGTACAGGCGCCACACTCGACGTCGAATACGCTCCCGTTCAAGGGCAAAAACATTCAATTTTGTTTACCGAATTTGAGTCTGGTTTCGACGTCAACGATTTCGGTTTTCAAGCGCGCGACGATCTGCGCTTCGTCAACTACAACGGCGAGTGGATCAAGTCGGGACTGACTCGGGTTCGCGATTTGAAGCTCGGCGGCTTTTTGGCGTACGGCGAAAATCAGGCTGGCTTGCAGATACGAGGCGGTGCCGGTGTCAATCTGGAAGTTAATCGAAACAATCGGCATAAAGTATTTGCTTCCGCTGCATTCTTTCCGGAACGATGGGAGGATCGCGAAAGCTTCGGCAATGGAACGTTCCAAATCAACGACCGCTGGCGAGTAGAGACCAGCTATGAAACGGATACGTCGCGACCCTTGTCCGTGGCGGTAAAGTTGGACTATGACGGTCAGGATCTGTACGGCGGTTCTATTCGAACCTGGGGTGGACTGACGTGGCAGCCGCGCGCCGATTTGGCTTTGACCGTAGGCGTGTCTTATACCGATATTGATGGCTGGCTGCTGCAGCAGGAAGGACAGGACTTCACGACCTTTACAGGCACACGCTGGCAACCCGACCTCGCCATGGACTTCTATCCAAGTGCGACGCAGCAATTTCGTGTGGTGTTGCAGTGGGTCGGTATTCGCGCTTTCGAAGACCGTTTCTTTGCGCTGCAATCTGATCCGGGGCAATTGATTGAGGGCAACAAACCCATCGGTCCCAGCGACGACTTCAGTATCTCGACGCTAAATTTTCAAGTGCGTTATCGCTGGCAGATTGCGCCGTTGTCAGATCTCTTCGTCGTCTACACCAAAGGCGATGCTCGTAGACCCGATCTGTTGGGGTTTTCTGATCTATTGCAAGAGTCGTGGCAAGACCCGCTCGCCGATCAGCTAGTGGTCAAGTTGCGCTACCGGTTCGGTTCTTGAGTGATTAGCATTGTTGTTGGAATTATTATCGTTGGCATGGAAACTTTCACGCGCGGGTATTCAATGAAAGGTCTCGATGTTTAGTAGAAGGACAAACGTGTAATACGCTTGTGAGTTCATGGCATGTAGAAAATTTCCGGCCGACGAATCGAGGCTCCCAAAGGCCATGATGCTATCGCTCGTACGATCGAGACGGAGATGGTTTTGGCAAAAGTGAGGCTGAGGGCCCCGGAAGCGGCCGTTGAGGTAGTATTAGTCAAGAGGCCTGCTTGTGATCCCTGTTAGAATTCCTCTCAGTATCCGCTTAAATACCTTGACGGACTGACTCAGGGCGTGAAGTGGACATTCGTAGGTAACGGAATGTAGCCACGTTTTGAACTACGATCTAACAACAAAGGCTCGTTAGGAGGCAACACAAAAACGCATGATTGAGCACACAGAAACTCTTCACACCATTGCTCAGGTTGCAATCACGCTGATTGGATTTAGTGGGATCGTAATCGTAATCGGTGATCGGGCGCTCTCGAAATGGACGCATGAGGAATCTGCGAGTTTCTTTGGACTAATTGCGCCGACTCTCACAGCATTGGTCAGCAGTTTTATACCTATATTGGTCGGAATGTTGACGGATATGCCTGAAGTTACCTGGAGAATCGCAAACCTGTTTATCGGTGTTCTACATCTGGCCAATATCCTGGCGTTCTACATGGGCACCAAAAATGCTAAAAAAACGCTTGGTCAAAACATAAATGGAATGATTGGAGCGTTGACCATAATGGCGCACCTGCTTGCCTCAGTCGGTCTATTGCCGTGGCTAATTCCCATATTCCTATTTGGGTTGCTCCAGCAGCTTTGGATCGGAATTCTCAATTTTCTTTTGTTACTCAATACGCGTGTAGGCGACCCCGTTAGTTAAATTATCGCACTGTCTGCTTTTGGTCGAGGCGGTGTGAAAAGAGCAATGCAATTGAATCAGCGTTTTATGAATTGCTTCGCTGCGCTCGCAATGACGAATCGGTAGTTTCTCACAGCCTCGGTTGTTAGCGGACGGTCAGTTTTCGAAACTTGAGTAATCTGAATATCCACTTTTGGTGAAAGCCGGCATTGTTAGTGGAACGCGGCTCCGATGGAACGTCAGGCGGGCGCCTGCGTCGTTGTATTATCAAGGCGCAACGCTTACTGTCGCACTCGCTATCTTATTTGGAGAATGAATTGTCGAATCTGACATTAGAGAGAATTGAGCAAGAGTTAAGGTTGTTGAATGCCAATATGGCTGAGGCGAACGATATCGCAATGCTGGCAGCCTACTCTTCAATGCCCGCGGACCTTGCTGAGGATAGCAGGCAGGCATTGCGTCGGCTGCGTGATAAAATGATGGAGCGTGCCAAGACGCGCGCGGATCTTTAACGCTTACCGACAAACGGTGTTCACTATGATTTGGACGGTATTAGGCGCAATTCAGGAGAGGGGGCTGCAAATGATCCGAAGCGGACGCTTAGAATTATCGAGCATTTAAAAGATAAGCGTTAATGAGAAGCGGAAAATGACAGAACCTGTCTCTCGAAGAAATTTTATAAAGGACCGTATCGACCGCGGCAGTCGCGTCTGCAGTTGGCTTGATATTGCCGCAGTCAGCCAACTCGCAATTGAAAGCGACTAGGCTTGCGATAATTTCGAACGCAGAAGCGTTTTCTCTGCAGGGGCCCGCAGGTCGTGCATTCATAATTCGGGTGTCTCATCCGCACGCCGACGATCCAAACCTGACACTGTCGATTAAGAGCCGCAAGTCTGTGCGGATTTACGTCTTGGATGGTGGTGGCACGTTCGGTCTGTTTGCGACTATTACGAGATACATGCAATGGGGTGGCGAACTACCGCCTTAAGCACTCACCGCACTTGCGTGGATTTTCTCAATCTGCGTCCACGCTGATTCGATGGCGCCTACCTGCCATCCTGCCAGTCCGCTAACGTAGTCGCCCGAGAAATAAATTCTACCCTGTGGCTCTCGTAATACGGGTATGTGCTTGTCCCGATCCGGCGGCGACCAGGTCGACCATCCCGCTTCGGTATAGCGAGTGTTATGCCACGTGATCGAGAAAGCCTTGTTATCGTAGTGTTTGCGAAACTGTCCGGGATGAATGCGCTCGCTGCGTCCGATCGCCTGCTCGACTTGTTCGTCCAATGAGAGCTCACCGAAACCAACGGCTGGTCGACCAATCGGATAGGCGCTTTTGATTACGCCCTTTTTGCCGAAGTAGCCGTAGGACGGATATATAACAGTATGCCCTGGAATGCCGAGCGTACTTGAGCCCCCGTAGATGTTGTCGTCTTCTTCCCAGAAGCGCCGGTTCATCTGCAGTGCTAACTTGCCGACGGTCATTTTTCCAGGCGCAGCCACCGCTTCTTTGCATTGATCTGACAAATCCATCGGAAGTTTCGTGAGTACGGCGAGGGGAATGGTGGTGATGCAGTAGTCCGCTTTCGCAACCCGCATGTTCCCGCTAATCGTGTCGCGATAAGGGACCAAGACACCGTTATCGTTTTGCCGCAGTTCCTGAACCTCGGCGTTGAAGGTGATCTTGTCGCCCACCTCACGCTCGAAGCCACGCGCGATATTATCCATACCGCCGATGGGCTGGTACATCGTGTGCGGGTGGTCGATCGTGGTGACCCCCTGAAAAGAATTTCCAAGTCCCGATTGCAGAATTTCTTTAAATGCCAATGCCTCTGAAGGTGTGTTCGGGCCGTTCGCACCCATCACATCGAATTTTGTGAGCCCTCGATGCAGTGTGCCCTCATAACTGAAATTTCGTGCGTTCAAGAAACCTTCGCGAATGAGGTAGTCGACCAGTCGCTCCCGGTCCTGATTATCGAGTTCCTTATCAAGCGCACCTTGATCGGTGAGTTTAGCGAGCAACTCGGCAGTATAGCCACG